>JAFWLX010000260.1 GCA_017510875.1 Atopobiaceae bacterium
CCAAGCTGTGGCAACGGGCATTGCCCTGGCCCTCGATGCGCTTGGCTTCTCGGATGCCACGATAGTCATCGTCTTTGTGCTTGGCGTCCTTGTCACCGCCATACTCACCGACGGACAGCGCTACAGCCTGCTTGCTTCGTTTGTCTCGATTCTGTGCTACAACTTCTTTCTTATTGAGCCGCGCCTGTCACTTGCCATAGACGGCATTGACTATGCCGGCACCATCACGGCCATGATCATCTTTGCGCTGCTTGCAAGCTCGCTGGTGACCAATCTCAGACGCAGCGTCAGGCTCTCGATGGAGGCAACCATGATGGCCGAGCGCGAGCAGCTGCGCGCAAACCTGCTGCGCTCGGTGTCCCACGACCTACGTACGCCGCTGACGTCAATCTCGGGCAACGCCGACATGCTCCTTGACAGGGAGGCCAACCTGACGGCAGAGTCCCGCACGCAGCTGTTGCGTGACATCTACGACGATGCCTCGTGGCTCAAGCAGGTAGTCGAGAACCTGTTGGCCGTAACGCGGCTTGAGGACGGTGACGTAAGGCTGAACACCGACATCGAGCTGGTTGATGACGTCATAGAAGAGGCCATGCGCCACGTGAGCAAGGATGCCGACGAGCATCACATTGTTGTGGTACCATCCAGCGAGCTATTGCTTGCACGCATGGACCCGCAGGTGATTGTGCAGGTGATTGTCAATCTGGTGAACAACGCCATCACGCACACCCAGCCAGGCTCGACGATAACCATCTTGTCGCGGCGCGAAGGTCCTATGGTTGCCGTTGAGGTTGCAGACGACGGACCCGGCGTGAGTGAGGCCGACAAGGACCAGATATTCGAGCTCTTCTACACCGCCGGAGATCGGGGGGCCGATTCTGGCAGAAGCATGGGGCTGGGACTACCCCTGTGCCGCTCAATAGTGCGCGCACATGGCGGTACGATTCGCGTGGAGGACGCACTCCCCCATGGTGCGCGCTTCATCTTTACCTTACCGGCTGAGGAGGTATCCGACCATGTCTGATGATGGCTACACGATTCTTGTGGTGGAAGACGATTCTGCCGTCCGAAACCTTGTGTCCACGGCACTTGAGTCGCGCAACTACCGCCATATTGTGGCTCCTACCGGACAGGCTGCCATAACGGCGGCGGCAACAAAGAATCCTGACATCATGCTGCTTGACCTTGGCCTTCCCGACATCGATGGCATCGACGTGATCAAGCGCATTCGCACCTGGTCAACCATGCCAATAATTGTGCTATCGGCACGCACGGATGACTCCGACAAGATAGAGGCGCTTGATTGCGGAGCTGACGATTACCTTACCAAGCCTTTCTCGGTGGGCGAGCTCCTTGCACGCCTGCATACGACCGAGCGGCATCTTGGCTATATGAGCGAGGACGCGCCACCACAGCAGTCGCAGTTTGTGAACGGAGACCTCATCATCGACTATGCCGCTGGGACCGTAAAGCTTGAGGGCAAAGAACTGCACCTCACACCCATAGAGTACAAGCTCCTATGTCTGTTGGCTCACAACACTGACCGCGTGCTCACACACCAGAACATCCTGCACGAGGTTTGGGGCTCGTCCCAGGATAGCGACCTTGCCTCGCTGCGCGTGTTTATGGGAACGTTGCGCAAGAAGATCGAGGCCAATCCCTCGCGCCCGCGCTATATACAGACTCACGTAGGTGTTGGGTATCGCATGGTGCGCGTAGAGCCTCAGGACGTAGACGCGCGTACGGCTAAGCGGTAGGTACATTGAGAAGGTAGGTCATAGAGTAGCTTTGGCTTTTATATCTGAAGGTGATCGCCAGTCGCGATGGGCCAAGGGGGCAAGTCGGCTATAGTGTCACTTCAAGAGAACTCTGTATGAGGGAGCACCGTATGGCCCAGGAACTGTTGCCTGCATACCTTGTTGTGGGTACTGACGAACTTAAGGCTAAGGAAGTTGTCGCGCGTCTGCGCAAGCGCCTGGAGCCTGGCTTTGAGGCGTTCAACCTTGATGAGCGCACGGTTACCTCGGACCTCGAGGCGCAGGATCTTCTTGCGTCCCTTAACACGCTGCCTTTTGGCTCGGGTTTTAGACTGGTGATTGTGATGGGAGCCGACCATATGGCTAAGCCCGTCTCCGAGGCCATCGTTGCATATCTGTCCGACCCCAATCCCGCCAGCGTCCTGTGCCTGGTTGCCGAGAAGCTTGCAAAGACCACACGGCTCTACAAGGCCGTGGCAAAGCTGGGGAGCAAGGCCATCATCGACTGCTCGCCTGCAAAACGCTGGGACCTTCCCAAGAAGATGGCGCGCATGGCCCAGAAGCACGGCATGCGCATAGACGAGTCCGCCTCAACCGAGCTCATCGCGCGGGTGGGTGAGTCGACCACCATGCTTGACCAGCAGATTGCAACCCTGTCCGAGCTGTGTCGCAACGCCGGCGTAATAACACGCGCCGACGTGGAGAGGTACGTGACACGCACGGCCGAGGTCAAGCCCTGGGACTTTCTTGATGCCATGAGCGAGCGCAACGCAGGGCGCGCACTAGAGCTCTACCAACTTATGCAAAACCCCTCCGAGATTGCGCTGGTATCCATGCTTGTGGGCAGGATCAGGGAGCTTGTATGTGCCCAATCGCTTGCGGCACGTGGACAGTCTGGGTCTTTGGCAAGCACGCTTGGCAAGCAGGCATGGCAGGTTAAGTCACATACACGTTGGGCCTCGCGCTTTGCGGCGGGCGAGCTTTCGCGCTCGCTTGCGGCCTGCGCAACCTGCGATCAAGCCCTTAAGTCTGGCGCTGATCCCCGTACGACCTTTATCAAGCTCATCCTCGCCGTCTGCGGAAGCGTTGCCGCCTAGGCCTCTTTTCTCCGCAGATTCCTGCGGCACGCGTAGTTTTATGTCCCTCCGGGACAGAAGGGGGCAGCC
>JAFWLX010000261.1 GCA_017510875.1 Atopobiaceae bacterium
CAAGGGAACGGGCCATGAGTGCTGCCATATGAATACTACAAGCGTACGAAGTGCGTTTACAGTACACTATCAACACTAGTGTGCTTCACGCCAATACGGGGGTAGTGCCATGGATGCCGTGCTTGCAAGTAAGGATGATCTTCTCTCGTGGGAGACCTCGTGTATCCCGATGGCTGCCTATGAGTTTGTGGACAAGCGTGTGGTGCCTCTGGTGATCTCTGCCGGCTTTTGCGAGCTCTTTGGTTTTGACACGTTTGAAGAGGTCTACGACCTCATGCTCAATGACATGTACCGAGACGCCCATCCTGAGGACGTGGCGCGCGCGGCCGATGCCGCCTATCGCTTTGCCACCGAGGGCGGCTTGTACGATGTCATCTATCGTACCAAGGACTTCTCGGGCGCGGCGGACTACATGATCCTTCATGCGCAAGGACGTCACATGTACACGCTGGCAGGGGAGCGCGTCGCCATTGTGTGGTATACCAACGAAGGCCCCTTTGTCGAGGCAATGGAGGGTGCCGACGATGTGCTTGGCACAACTCTTGCCAATGCGTTGCGCACCGAAAGCAAGGTTCATACGGCCTACTACGACACCCTCACCGGTCTTCCCAACATGACCTATTTCTTTGACTTGGTCGAGGCAGGAATAACGGGCGCGTCTGATGGGGACGAGCCAGAGGCAGTGCTCTTCCTTGACCTCAACGGGATGAAGTACTTTAACCAAATGCATGGCTTTGCCGAGGGTGACAAGCTGCTTCGATCGGTGGCGCGCATCTTGGCTACCCAGTTTGGCAACGAGAACTGCGGCAGATTAGGGCAGGACCACTTTGCCGTGGTTACCAGCGCCAAAAACCTCAAAAAGCGCGTGCAGGACGTCATTGACCAATGCGCCACCGCAAACGAGGGGCTAAATCTGCCCGTGCGCGTGGGCATCTATCTTGGCGACCTTAAGACGGTTGATATCGCAACCGCTTGCGACAGGGCAAAGGCTGCCTGTGACATCAATCGCAATGCCTATTTCTCGCGCTACAGCTTCTTTGACAATACAATGCTTGCGGGCGCAAAGCATCGCCAGTACATAGTTAACAACCTTGACAAGGCAATACAGAACCATTGGATTCAGGCCTACTACCAGCCCATTGTGCGCGCCACTAACGGAAGGGTATGCGACGAGGAGGCACTTGCTCGCTGGGTTGACCCCGTGCAGGGCTTTCTTTCGCCGGCAGACTTCATTCCCATCCTTGAGGAGACAAAGCTTATCTACAAGCTTGACCTATACATGGTTGAGCAGGTTCTTGCCAAAATGCATCGCCTGCGTGAAGAAGGTCTCTATATTGTGCCTGCGTCGATCAACCTCTCGCGTTCCGATTTTGAGGTATGCGACATTGTTGAGGAAGTCCGTCGACGTGTTGACGAGTCGGGCATTGGCCGCGACATGCTGAGCATCGAGATAACCGAAAGCGCCATTGGCAGTGACTATGAGTTCATGAAGAGCCAGGTCAAACGCCTGCACGACCTTGGCTTTAAGGTTTGGATGGACGACTTTGGCAGCGAGTACTCCTCGCTCGACTACCTTCAGAGCATTCCCTTTGACACCATCAAGCTGGACATGCGGTTTATGCAGCAGTTCAACCGCAACGACAAGAGCAAGATCATCCTCACCGAGCTGGTAAAGATGTCTATTGGCCTAGGGCTTGATACCGTGTCTGAGGGCGTTGAGATCCAAGAGCAGGTTGACTTTTTAAGAGAGATTGGCTGCACCAAGCTCCAAGGCTACTTCTACTCAAAGCCCCATTCGCTTGACGGTATTTTGGAGCGCTATCGCAACGGTACCCAGATTGGCATTGAGAATCCTGACGAGGCGGATTACTTTACGGCGGTTGGTCGCATCAACCTTTACGACATGACGAGCATTGCTCGCGAGGAGCAAGACACCTTTGAGCACTACTTTGACATGCTGCCCATGGCGGTTTACGAGGTGGATGACAAGGACTATTCAGTCCTTCGTTGTAACCAAAGCTACCGTGACTTTATGGAGCGCGTGTTTGGGGGCCTGATGGTGGGTGTCCGCATTCCCTTTACAGCGCAGAGCGGAAGGCAGATTGGAGACTATTTGCAGGCGCTCAAGCGCTGTGGGCAGGAGGGTGGCAGCATTGTTCTTGACGGCAAGCTGCAAAACGGTGCAACAGTGCACTCGCTCATTCGTCGCATTGCCGTCAATCCTGTGACGGGCATGGCTGCCGTGGCTGTGCTGGTGCTTGCGCACTAGCATAGCCCACGCTCAATAGCATCATGTTTGGCGGTACAAAGGAGGGCATCTCTCCTGTGTTGCTGCCCACAAATCGTGCGGTAATTAAGAACGACCAGTTTGGACAGTAGGGGCAGCTCCTGTCTGTGCCATAGGGCAAGGTGACAACCCATGCGAAGGGCAGAAAGCAGCTGTTCCCACTGTCGGGCTACCGCAGCGAATCCTCTTCCTGTGCCTCCAGGTCATCGCGGCCAGCCTTCATTGCGCGCTTGTTCTCGTACATGCGCTCGTCTGCCGTGTTTTGCGCTGTCTGCACGTTGTGGGGCTCAACCTCGCTCGTACGGGCGTAGCCTAGCGCTATCGACAGGGGCACTTCACCCTCGCCGGTCTCGTTCTGCTCGGCTATCGACAGATCAAACAGTTGCTTGCACTCCTCAAGCCGCTCGTCGAGGTTCTCTCCGGCTAGGATGGCAGTAAACTCGTCCCCTCCCGTACGGTAGCAGCTGCCCTCAATTCCAAAAGAGCGTGCAATGGTCTCTGCGGCGCGCTTGAGCAGCCTGTCTCCCGCCTCGTGTCCGTAGGTGTCATTTGCTCTCTTAAGGTAGTTGACGTCAAACTGGCAGACAAGTGCGTCGGATACCGAACCGTCTTGCAGTGCGGCGTCCACCTGGTCTTCCATAACTGACCATGCCGCCCGGTTAGAGATGCCGGTAAGGGTATCGGTAAAGGCAATCACCTCAACGGTGTCGGCGTACTCGGCACGCTGCAGTACGTGTACGCTCGTGAGAATTGCCTGATAGGCAAGGGCAAACGAGAAGATGAGCATCCCGTGGCGCATGAAGAAGGCTGCATCGTCCACAAACTGCCGCGATAGGGAGAACTTAATAAAATCGGCTAGGGCGCATAGCATAAATAGCAGAAAGGCCCACACCACAACGCGGTTCTGCTCAAGTAGCTTGCGAACGTTGCCGTGCGAGTGCCATCTGATGCCCGATATGCTTTGAGCCAGGACAAGTGCCGCGCACGCAAGCAGCTGGGCATGTGAGATAGGCAGCAGTCGGTGCATGTCGACATGGCGCGTGTATGCCAGCACAAGGGTGAGTCCTATGCATACAACGGCTATGGCAAGCGCCACTATCTCGTACCTCTTGCGATGGTGCGGTTGTACCAACGAACCGCTAAAGCGCACGATGAAGTAGGGCACAAACAGTAGGGACATGTACTCAAGCGCACCAATGAGGGCCTCATGTCCTATCACCATCTGCAGTACCAGGGTCACCGACTCAGACCACGTGCCCAAGAGTACCAACATAGACCCTAACGAAATCAGGTCCAAGCTGTTGCTGTCGCGGTTGTGTTGCAAGGTCTCAAGCAAGAGGACTGCAAAACCAATGAACGCAATGAATAGGCTTTCTATCAGGGCAATGCCATGGGTCCGCACAAAGCGCTGGATGTAGGCAGAGGTGAAGCCCAGGTACACGTCACTTATCTCTGCATTGCTGCCTGCGTATACGGGCATGAGCTTGAGCGTTGCAAGCTTGTGTGCGTCAGCGGGCGAAAGTTGCGCGTAATTAAAGTGCGAGGCGTAGGGCATTTCGTAGCTCTGGCGCGTGGGATCAAAAGAATAGGCCTCGGTATCGTCGTAGAACAGGTGCAGCGTGAGGTTATTGCTGCGAAAGTTGAGCTCGATGCCCGGTTCGATGCTGCTTGGAAGGCGTTTTTGAATGGTGGCACCCTGCTCCGCAAAGCCAGGGATGTCGTTGAGGCTGTCAAGTGAGACGGGTGTGCCATTGGGGGTGGTCCAGCCATCGCCAAAGCCAATGTTGGTGGTGCGTGCAGACTCGGCAGAAACGCCCATAAGATAGGGCTGAAGCGACAGGCAGATGACGCAGATGGCAAAGCAGACAAGAAGCGCGATGGGCACAAGCTTGCCTATCTGCGTATTGTCGTTGTCTCTGCCGCCCATGTCTGACCCCTAGGTTCTTACCGCCAAAGATGAGTATACGACACTACCTTGTTACAGGTGCGAGGTATGCCGAGTTACGTCTATTGGCTAGAAGCCCTGCGAGCGGCGTACCTTGCGATTCTCAGCCCGCTTACGGGCTGCAATGCACTCCGCACGTTGCTCGTCGTTTGTGGCAACCAGTCCCCAGGGCACAGGCGTGGGGTGTCCGTCGGGACCGACGCAAACCTCGGTGAGATAGGCGTGGTTGATCATGGTGCGCTCTCCAGTTGCGGGGTCTTCCACGTAGCTGTCGGCACGAACCTCCATCGAGGTGTTTCCCACGTGGGTGACCCATGCCTCGATGATTACGATATCGTTGAGCCAAGCGGGGCTCTTGAACTCTAGCGTGTCAATGGCTGCGGTGGTGATGTCAATGCCCGCGTGCCTGCGGGCGGCTATGCCGGCAACGTCATCAATCCACTCCATCAGGCGTCCGCCAAACAGGCGGTTGTAGCCATTGATGTCCTCGTGGCGAATCATGTGCGTTGCCACAGAGAACGAAGTGCCTACCTCTTTGATGCCCATCGGATACTGCTGGTCTGCCATGGTGTTCTCCTTTGGTGGGTGCCATTGTCACGATTGTAGCGTGCCCGGGCGCAATTGCGCGCTGGTGGTCGGCCACCCCTCACGGCCCGCCCGGC
>JAFWLX010000262.1 GCA_017510875.1 Atopobiaceae bacterium
AACACGTCGCTTGATAAACCGAGCCCCAAGCGCTATCAGCGTGGCGGGCAGCACAATCCAGCTCGCCGCCATCACAAGCATCAGGACAAACACCCATTCCATGAGAGAACTCCCTTGGCGCAGAGCAGTCCGCAGAAAGAATCGTGGTCACCAGGTCAGCCTGGTAGCCACGTTAAGGCTGGTCACACGCACCCGCCTCAAAAGGATGGTACCCCACCCCTATGATACGTAATCGCTCGAGCCAAAGGCCTCACTTGATAGGTTCTGTAGCTCCTGCAGAGCCTCTGACCTTTTTGCGAGGTTTTCTTTCCGCCAAGCGGTATGTGCGTCCAGCGCACGTGAGAGCTCCTCGAGTGAGTCATTGAGCGACAGGTCTTCTGACGCGGGTCCATCCGGCGTTGTCCTGAGGCTTGTGGCAGCCAAGATGCCCCTCGTCGCAAGCGTGATCTGCTGGATGTTCTGAATGAGTGCCGCGTTTGTCTCCCTCAGCATGGCAAGCGAGAAGAGCATCTGCTGGTTGACGGCCCGCAGGCTCTGCAGGTGCTGGCGGTGCTCTTCCAAGGGGATAAGCACCTCGCGCTCGGCAAAGCTGACGACGTCAGCCTTCTCGGCAGCAAGATTTGCATCCCTGATGGACGCAGAGAGCGTGGCGGACAAGGCATCCGCCCGCTCGATGTTCGCGGCAACCTGTCGCGCCTCAGCAGCCGCGTCGACCTCAAAGGCTTCCAAGGCCACGCTGTTCTGCCTGAGTACCGCCGAAGAGCGCGAAAGCGAGTCTGTGATCGTCTTAAAGTCCTCACGCGCGGCAACAAAGCGTTGGGCGCGGTCCTCCTTGCGCTTGAAGAGCCTGCGCAGAGCCCCACTCTTTCCCGTGTAATGCGGGTCCAGCTGACGAAGCCTTGCCGCAAGACGCTCGAGGTCATCCGCAATCTGCGCGCCGCCCGCATCAGCCTCGACAAGCGCGCGAAACCGCCTGGCAAGCATGCGGCTCTTCGCTTCTGTGACGTGGTCTGAGGCAAGCGACTCAGCAGCTTGACGGGCGCGGGCCCGGGAGACCGGGTCCGCAAGATTGACGTCCATGACTGCCTTTACGAGTCGCTCGCCTTCGCTATCCATAGAGACCTACTCTGCGTGGCCCGTTCCCATGACAGCACGACGATAGCACCAAAACGTGAGCACGACCGAGCCAACCAGCAAGATGAATAGCGCGACGAGCGAGATGGTGTAGGTGCCCGTAAGGTCATACGCGTAGCCGAGGGCTGCGGAGAAGACGGCGTTGGAGATGCTGGTGCCAAGGGTGGCGACCGGATAGACGATGCCGGAGCCACGATTACCAAAGACCTCGCGGCACATCATAGTGAGGCCCACGGTTGCACGGGCGTAGCACAGACCATAGAAGAAGGCGCCAACGATAAAGACGGCAGGCAGACGCAACACCAGCAAAAGCACGATGGCCGCGCTCACTAGTCCCGTGTAGACGGTGATGGACCTGAGGGCGCCGATGCGGTCAATCATCCAGCCCATGACGATCTTGCCTACGGTGTTGGCAACCATGCAGGCAGAGATCATGGCAGCGCCAGTTGCGGCAAGGCCCACTTCCTCGGCGTATCCCGGGAAATGCTGCGGCATGGCTGTTGCGGCGGCACCAAGTACCGCGTAGCACACGGCACCCGCGAAGAGAAGCTGATCGACCTTCACCGGCTTGTCGTCGCCGTGGTGCGCCGAGATGTTTTCGCGGTCACCCACAAGGCCAAAGGGACGCACGCCCACCTCGGTGGGATCGACGGCCGGCACCAAGAGGACTGCTGGCGCGCACAGGGCAGCCTGAAGCGCAGCGACGAGCACCATGCCGGCACGCCAACCAGCACCATCAATAACGGGCTGGATAATGGGGGTAAAGAGGGCGCCCGCAAGGCCGCTGAAGCCCATCGCGATACTCGTAACCAGGCCCAGCTGCGCCACAAACCACTTGTTGAGCACCATCGTGACCAGCACGAAGCCCATGACGCCGCCCGCAAGGCCGCGGGTGGCCGAAAGCACGTACTCAAACGCCATATTGGGAGCCAAGGACATGAGGAAGGTCGAGCCAGCCATCACGGCGGTGGCAACCAGAAGCATCACGCGCAGCGGCACCGCCTTAGAAATCCTGTGCGTGGCAAGGCCGCCCAGCGCAACGCAGGTGTTGGCGATAGTGAGGGTGAGGCTCGCCGATCCGCGCATCACACCAAAGTCATCAGCCATAGGCGTAAAGAAGAGCCCCGCGACGTTGGTCAAGAGGCCCACCGTCGCCATCGAAAGCCCGCACATGCAGGCAACTACTGCCAGATACCTTCCACCAATTTTCATTTCTCCCCCGCCTTCCCTGTAGACTTCCACATCAAATAGTCTACAGGCGATAGCATAATTCCTAGTAGCATTTCCAGACTGCGGAAACGGCTTTCGGCGGTGCCAAAACGTCCGTAATATGGCCTCAGCAGTCAACAACAAGGAGGCAAACCATGGCTAAGGTTGCAGTTATCACGGCTCCCGGATGCGAAGAGGGCGAGACCCTCACCATCGTCGACATGATCCGTCGCGCAGAGATTCCCTGCGAGATGGTTGGACTTGAGGCCGAGGAGGTCGCAGGCACGCATCACATTGCCATGCGCTGCGATACGGTGTTTGACGGCTCGCTGGACGCCTATGACATGGTGGTGCTTCCTGGCGGCTATGGCGGATCTGACGCCATGCGCGACAACGCCTCGCTCATCGCCGCGCTGCAGAAGGCCGCTGCCGAGGGCAAGTGGGTGTGCGCCATCTGCGCCGCGCCTGAGGCCCTGGGCCGCGCGGGCCTGCTTGAGGGCAAGCGCTTCACCTGCTACCCCGGCGTGAAGGACCAGATCGAGAATGCGGGCATGTGGGTGGACGAAGCCGTTGTGACCGACGGCAACATCATCACCGGCCAGGGTCCCGCGTTTGCCTACGCCTTTGCCTTTGCGCTGGTTGACGCGCTGGGCGGCGACTCCCAGACCGTCAAGAACCGCACGATTTACTACAACGTCTTCGACGTCGCTGGCGGCATTCCCTCTTGGGAGACCGAGGCTGGCCGTTGGCCCGCGCCCGAAGGCGAGGCTATAGCCCCGAAGCCCTTCCACGCCGAGAAGGTGGCCGTCCTCATGCCCGACGGCTGCGAGGAGAGCGAGACCGTGCAGATCATGGACCTGCTCATGCGTGCCGGGCTTACCTGCCACAGCTTTGCTACCGGGAAGGACCAGTGGGTTCACACCATGCAGGGCATGACCATCAAGGCCGACCGCATGTTCTCCGCCGACGCCGTGGCCGACTATGACGCGATTGTGGTTCCTGGCGGCCGCACTGCTGCGGCACCGCTCATCGCAAGCAACGAGGTTATGGGCACCTTCCGCGCCTTTGACGAGGCAGGGAAGCTCATCGGCGGCCTGTGCTCTGGCACCACGGTGCTTGAGGCCTCGGGCGTGCTCGCTGGCAAGCGTGCCACGGGCTATACCGGCTATGGCGCCAAGCTCGTGAGCTCTCAGTTCGTTGCTGACCAGGTTGCCGTATGGGATGCCAACGTGGTGACCTCGCAAGGACCCTGCGCTCCGTACCCGTTTGCGTTCAAGTTCATGGAGGCACTCGGCATTGACCCGCAGCCCATCAAGGACCGCCTGC
>JAFWLX010000263.1 GCA_017510875.1 Atopobiaceae bacterium
GCGTTGAAGTGCGGCAGGAAGAAGATGTCGAGCAGGGCCAGCTCGTCAATGGTGAGCTTCTTCTCTACGGCAAGGCTGAACATGTTGATGTTGCCACTCATGTCGTAGGTGGAGGCCAGCTGGGCACCCAAGATCACGCGCGTCTTGGCGTCATAGACAATCTTGATGGTGGTGTCGGGGTTGTCATGCTCGATGAACGGCGCCTTCTGGCAGTCGGTCACCGTGGTGGTCTTCACGTCAATACCCGCACGCTTTGCCGCAGCTTCGGTCAGGCCCGTCGAAACCATCTTGAGGTCAAAGATGCAGATGCCGCTGGAGCCCTGCACGCCCGGAGTCTCGAGCGGCGTACCGCAGACGTTGTGACCAGCGACGATACCGCTGCGCACGGCGTTGGAAGCCAGGGCAATGTAGCCCGGTGCGCCGTCAAGGCCGTTGTTGAAGATGGTGGCGCAGTCGCCCACGGCATACACGTCGGGGATGCTCGTCTGCTGATGGCGGTCAACGAGAATGGCACCGTTGGTAAAGAGCTCCATACCGCTGTCCTTGACCAGCTCGGTGTTAGGACGGAAGCCGATGCACACGCACACCATGTCAACGTCGTAGGCACCCTTGTTGGTAACGATCTTGGTGACCTTGCCGTCAACGCCCTCAAAGTGGTCAACGCCCTCGCCGTAGTGTGCCTCGATGCCGTTGTCCTCGAGGTTCTTGGCCATCAAAGCTGAGAACTCGGGGTCAAAGTTGTTGGCCATGCAGGTGGGAGCCATGTCAACAAGCAGCGTATGACGACCATTGCGCTGGAATGCCTCGGCCAGCTCTACGCCAATGTAGCCGGCGCCCACAACGGCCACGGTCTTGATGTCGGGGTTCTCGAGCTTCTCTACAACCTCGGCCGCATCCTGGAAGAGCTTGACCTGCTGGATGTTCTCAAGGTCGCCACCAGGGAACTTGGGGATGATGGGGAGCGAACCGGTGGAAAGCACCAGCTTGTCATAGGGCTCCTCGTAGGTGTTGCCGTCCTTGTCCTTTGCGTAGACAACCTTCTTCTCAAAGTCGATGCGCTCTACCGGGCACTCCATGTGAACGGTTGCGCCCTTGGCCTCAAACTGATCTTTGGTCTGATAGAACAGGCCATCGGGACCACTGATCTGGTTGCCAATCCACAGCGCCATGCCGCAGCCCAAAAAGCTGATGTTGGAATTGGCGTCAAAGGCAACAACCTCGTTGCCCTCGTAGTTGTCAAGAATGGTATTGATGGTTGCAGTGCCGGCATGGTTGGCACCAACGACAACGATCTTGCTCATGTGCGCTCCTTTGTTGGTGAGGAGGTAGGGACGTCTTCAGTGTAGGCCAACGGATGCACAGCTTATAGGCAATGTCGGGGACTGGCGCAATATGGTGAGGGCGTGACAGTAAAGTAAGGACATGGCGGACCCTCCGTCTAGACAATACAGAGACGACACCTACCTTCGGGCAAGAATCTCCGCACGTAGAAAGAGGGTCGTGCGGCCGCTCTCTTTGAGTGGTACAAGCCTCCCCCGCCTCACAAGATCGCTCACGTTCTGACGCGTGCAGCCCAGCAGCTGGGCAGCCTCAGCGGTATCGCATACCGCTTGTGAAACGAGCAGAGCCACATCGCCCGTGTCAAGTGGCAAAGGCTGTCCTATCTGGCGTAACTCCGCGGCACTCAACGCGAGCGTAGACCCCCACTGGGCACCATGACCACCCGCCTGAAGGCTCACCCGCAGAAAGGCGGTCTCTTCCTTAAGCAAGCGCGCGAAAGGCCGACGCGCCTCGAACAGACCCCGGACGTCACAGACAAGCACGGCGCCGTCGCGATACGCCGCCATGAGCCTCCGCCCTCCTAGGGCATACACATCTGCAAGACGGCTTTTCTCTCGCTCTTTGTACCATGCGGGTACCTGCTCCCGTACCACAGGTTCAAGGTAGCATTCGTCCTGAGAGCACCTGCCACCAGTAAGCTCAAGGAGCTTGAGCTCGTCATATGATGCGAGTCCGTTCTCGCGCAGTACCTCACCAAGATTCTGCCGCTCAGGGGGTACGAGCCGTGACTGCACCCAGCGCCTTGACCATGCTGCGTCAACCGTCAGGCTTCCACGTTGGGCAAATTCATGTAGGATAAAGGGTAGTTCCCAGGGGTCGGCCTGCGGCGCAAGCTCGAAGAAGAAGGACTCCGAGCGCTCGTAGCACTCCAAGAGCGCCAAGACCTCAGCCGTCTCGCTGGCTCTGTTACGTAGCGCGAAGAGTCGCAAGGTTGCACCACCTTTGCCAAATCATGGACCACACCGTATCACGCCACAAGGACGTAGTTGCCTCGTCGAGCCCGTCAAAGAGTGCCCGTCGGTCCTCTTCCAAAAGCATGCCCATGCGCGGAAACTCCCCTGAGGGAATGAGACTGATATTGCACATCGCTGATGACGAGCCCACAAAGCTCTGTATCGGAAGGTCGGCCATCACGTCAAACCCGGCAATCTCCTCCTCCGTCCTGCAACGGAACAGCAAAGAGAGACCATGGTCGAACAGCGGGGCCAGACGTAGCGTCCGTGCACGCGGGTTGCGCAGTACCTCGATATTGGCACCATGCCGATCTCGATTGAGGATGAGATAGTCGACAACCAGCATTTCCCAAATGCGATGGCCCCAGCCGTTGCGCAGGCAGAAGTCAAGTGGCGCTTCGCCCTCCTTCCTCTCCAGCTCGTAATAGGTGTCGAGCGCCACCTTGCTCTCACCGGGAGCCTTGAAATCCTCTGACGCGTTAAGCCACGTCTCGTAAACCATGCCATCCACCAAGACGTTCGCATGAATGAGCTGGTAGTGAAGGTGAGGGATTCCCAGAATCTCGAGCAGGCGATCAACGACGATCTCGTTCACGCACTCATGCCCAAGGATGCCGTCACCCACACGATAGTCGGAGAGTTTGTAATAGACCTTTCGAGAGCCAGTATCATCGTAGGACTTGAGAAACGACCCCGCGATACCCGATGATTGTCGCGCTTGAGCCCAACTCAGGTGGGTGAGGTCTTGTATAGATGAAACAATCTGCGACATGCTGCTCCCGTCATTAGACTTGTCGTATGTCAAGTGTATAACTTGACATACGACA
>JAFWLX010000264.1 GCA_017510875.1 Atopobiaceae bacterium
CGAGCATGCCAACGCCTCCGTCCCCGTGGCAGGCCGGGACTCTATCGCGGCCACCATCCGCTCGACGGGTTCTGGTAACATCTTGCACACCGGGTCCTCCTCGGTACGTGGTTGCTTGGTCGCGACCATCGTACGGGAGGCCCGGGACGGGAATCCCGGGCGAACGAGTGTTCGTGTCAATCAAGGTCTAACATAGAGATGGGAGTTGCGAGCCTGCATGCAGAAAGCACCCGAGCTTGAAGCTCTTTACAGTCAAGATCCAGGCTACGACGCCATGAGACCCGGCGAAGAAGACTTCATAAACGCATGGGCCGCATGGCCCGAGCGTGTATGCGCCCAAAGCGAAGGCGAAGTGGGCCATGACAACACATTGACCATAACGAGCGGGCCACTGCTTGGCCATGAGAACGAAGCGGCCAAGTACAGCTGCGGACGTAGATGGGCGTATTTGGACACGCGTATTGCGGGTGAATCCGCAAGAGCACACGTAGCCATTCGGATAACCAAGAACGACAGCCCGAACCACCGGGAGCAATTTCAGAAACACTAGGAGAAGGGCCTCCTCGGAATCGCTCTGGGGGGGGGTGCGTCAGTTGATGAACGACGAAGCGACAAAGAACGAAGGGGCGAACTGTGCGCTGTCACAGACGCAGACTGTTGACAACGCACACGGTGTCAAACGTCTTGCATACCGCTTCGTAAAGAGATTCTTTGACATCGCCTTTAGCAGCGTTGTTCTAGCTGTTGGTTTAATTCCTGGTTCAGTACTTGCAGCCGCCATCACTCTTGAAGGTCCCGGTGGTCCCCTCTTTACACAAGACCGTATTGGTAAAGACGGGAAAACAATTCATATATACAAGTTCCGCTCTATGCATTCAGATGCCCATGAGCATCCGGAGAAATACCTTGACGATGCACAACTGGCCCAGTGGACACGTGAGCAGAAAGTTGATGACGACCCACGCATTACTCCGATAGGCAAATTCATTAGGAAGACCAGCCTCGATGAGTTTCCCCAGTTTTTGAACGTCCTAATTGGCGACATGTCTGTTATAGGGCCAAGGCCAGTGCCACTCGAAGAAACATATGAGTTTGGCGATAACCGTGACGAAGCCCTCTCAATACGTCCCGGTATTACCGGGTGGTGGCAGGTAACTGATCGCAATGATGCGACTTGGGAGAACGGTAGGCGTCAAGAACTAGAACTCGAATACGTGCGCAATCAGACACTGGCAATGGATATGCGTGTGTTCTTCCGCACCTTTGGTGCTATGGCGAATGAAACGGGGCGCTGATGGGCAACGGACCTATTCGCATAGCACAAGTTATGGGCAAAATGAATGGTGGTGGCGTCGAGTCCGTTGTTATGAACTACTATCGCCACATTAACAGAGAAGCCGTTCAATTCGACTTCTTCGTCGATAACGATTCGCTGATGTTGCCTCGCGAAGAGATTGAATTGCTTGGTGGTCGCGTAATAGATGTTACGCCCTATCAGAATCTCCCGCGTTATTGGCGGGAGCTTGAGAGCCTTTTCAAGGAGAACGGCTATCGGATTGTGCATAGCCACTTGACGGCCCTTTCTGTTTTCCCGCTTGGCGCAGCTAAAAGTGCTGGAGTACCCGTACGAATTGCCCATGCGCATAACACTGGCGGGAAGGGCGAATATGCCAAGAACGCCATCAGGACGATGCTGCGGCCCTTCTCTAACGTGTACCCGACACATCGGTTTGCCTGTAGCAGGCACGCTGGGGAATGGCTGTTTGGTAAGAATGCTCAGTTTGAGGTTGTTTACAACGCCATAGAGCTTGATCGGTTCACATTCGATGCGGAGAAGCGCGCTCAAATTCGTGCAGATTTGGGCATCAGCGAAGACACGCTAGTTGTAGGGCATGTTGGACGCTTCATGGCACAGAAGAACCATGATTTCTTGCTTGATGTCTTCTTTCAACTCCATGAAAGGAAACGCAATACGAGGCTTCTTCTCGTCGGAGAAGGCAACCTAAAAACAAGGCTAGAAGAAAAGGTGCGTGCTTTGCATCTCGATGATTGTGTGAGTTTTGTTGGTCAGAGAGATGACATTGACAGACTTTATCAGGCTTTCGATGTCTTTTGCTTACCAAGCATTTATGAAGGACTTGGCTTGGTCGCAATCGAAGGTCAGAGGGCAGGACTGCCATGTTTTGTATCCGATTGCGTTCCAAAAGAAGTCGATATTACTGGGACGGTTGTTTTCTTGCCCATAGACAATCCAAATGTCTGGGTAAATGCCATTTCTGCCATTGAGCCAACAAAGCGGCTGCAGGTGCAGAACCAAGCCTTTTCGAATTACGACATCGAGAAGGCAGCCCATGCCCTGCAATCAAAGTACCTGGAATTGGAGCTGTAGCATGTCTGCTTTTAATGAGGCATCTTATGAAGCTGCTGAACAAACTCGCCGTATCAGGGTGCTTGTTATAACTCATGGTCCATGGAGAGAGGATACCGGCATTGGCAACTCCTACTCAAATATTTTGCCGGGATGGAAGATAGGCTCGAGTTCGCACAGATATATCTGAAGGGCACCACGCCGAACAGTGATCTTGTAAGTCACTATTTCCACATACCAGAGAAAGCCCTAATTAAGCTGTAACGCTCGGAAGTTAGGTTAGCATACTGGTGTCGCCGCCCAGCAGCGAGAGGTCGGCTGGGTCTATCCCGAGCTTCCCGCAGAGCGCGCCGACCTTCCTCTGCACGGGCACGGCCTGCCAGCCGTCGGGCGTCCTGCACGCCCTCACCTTCCTGAGCATCCGCACGCAGTCCCTGTAGCTGACGTCGCGGGAGTGCCCCGCGGCCGAGATCGACTCCAGTATCCGCGTGGCGATCGTGGCCGAGAGGTGGTTCAGGAACAGCAGGCCCTCGGTGGCCTCGTCGGACCTCATCCAGGTGGCATCCATCTCCAGCGTGTCCCCGTAGGTCTTGAAGAACTGCTCGACGGCCTGCCGCTGCTTGTAGACCTCGTAGACGGCGCGGGCCGAGAGGTCGGTGCGGTCGGTCCTGATCGCGACCATCCCCATCTCGGAGCGGTCGCCCAGCGCGGCGGCCACGTCGACGGGCTCGAGCGCCGCCAGCTCGTCGTCGGTGAGCCTGCCCGACCCCCGCGACCTGCGCCTCTGCTCGGCGAGGCGCCTGGCCTCGCGCCTGTCGTTCTCGCCCTCGGCCCTGGCGCAGGCGTCGGAGAGCTCGTGGTGGTAGAGCTCCGTGTCGAGGTAGACGTGCACGTTGAACCCGTCCTCCTCCAGGGTCATGCAGCTGATCCCGCGCCCGTTGTAGGTGAAGGCGTCGTCCCAGCCGGCCGGCCCCTCCGGGACCCTCCCCCTCGAGAAGCGGTTGCCCCTCTTGAGCGGCACGACGTAGCGCAGGCCCATGTCGGAGAGCAGCGCGAAGTCCGCCTCCGAGGCGAAGCCCTTGTCGGCGACGGCCAGGCAGCCGGACGCGGCGAACCCGGCCTCGGAGAGCAGGTCGGCCTGCCACGGGGACGGAGGCGTTGGCATGCTCAGATGCCACGAGCATGCC
>JAFWLX010000265.1 GCA_017510875.1 Atopobiaceae bacterium
GGACGAGCGAGCCATTGAGGACGGTCTCGTCAATGGGCGTGTCAGTTATGCCCAGCTCGGCCTTGGATGAATACGTGGTTCCGTCCACGGTAAAGGTTGTCTCGATGATGACATCATCGCTCGTGAGACACTGATCCTCACCCGTTTGCAGGAACTTCCCATTGATCATTGCAGTCGCGAGCTTATTGCTCGCATCGTAGTCCACCGAAGCCTCAATGGGGCTGATGACCTGTTTCAGCGTCTTAGCATCGCTAAAGGTGAGCTTGACCTTGCCGATGCTCGCCTTGCTGGGAATGCCCTTGATGCGCACACAAAACGTATGGTCCACGTGGTTGAACTTACTGCGCAGGAACGAATCCTGCTCGTAGTGGATGTCCCAGTCGTCAAACGTGAAGCGCTCGATGTAAACCTGTTCGGCAGTCAAGAGCTTGTGCGTACCGATGACAACGCCGCTGGCACCTTCTAGGCATACGATGCCACAAGAGAAGTCACGCATCTTGAGGCGTGCGTCCGGCGTAGTTACCGATATTTCGGCGTTGCACTGATAGATGTCGTCAAGCAGCTTGCCGTCATCATCGGTTACCGCAAGTCCCTCAAGACTTATGATCACGTTGCCCTTCGAATCAGTCGTAGCTGTTGCCTGCGCACCATTGAAACGTGAGGTCACCGTCACGAGCGCGCCCTTAACAGGAGTGCCCGAACCCTGTGCATCCAGACTAGAGACGTCGGCCACGTGGATACCCACCTGGTCAGCCCCCACCACCTGGAAGTAGTACGTCTCTGTATCCTCAACGGCAAGCGCCGTAGTGGGGCCAAGAGCAGAGCTCAGAGGAGCCAGGTAGCCCCCTTCCACGCGCGGCAGGAACTGGAGTATGGCAGCAGTGGCCGCAGAAGTCGCGGTTCCCAAGATGAAGGAACGGCGCGACATGCCGCGCTTATCGCTATTGGGTTGCCGATTTCGATCTGCGCCTTGCTGCTGGCTCATGCCACATCGCCTCCTTCGACCACATACTTTCCATTCCCGATTGTATGGGAGGGGGGCAGGCAGGCAATACCTGCTAGAACATGTTAACGTGAGTTTATACAACCAACGCCGCGACTGGTCGAAAAGAGCTTTCCCAGCCCGCTTTTCTACCGGAACAGCCGTGAAGTGTACATCTGTTTTGAGTTATTCGGCCTCTTCTGAAAGGGGCCGAATAACTCGAAGTAAATGTACACTTCACGGCTGACTTCAAGCTTCTTGAACATGTTTCGCCAGGGCGGAGCCTGTTCTTGAAAGCAGGCAATCCTTACAAGTAGCGATCCAGCAGCGCATCAACCTTCGGCTGACGCTTGGGCTTGGGGTCCTTCACCAGCTTGCCGCGGCACATCACGTAGCTCAGGCTCCGCAGATGCGTCAGGTCCTCAAGCGGATTCTCCCTGCACACGATAAGGTCAGCCGACTTTCTCGCCTCGACGCTGCCCGTCTCGTCGGCGAGACCCAGAATCCGAGCGTTCCCCAGCGTAGCCGTATGCAGCGCAAAGTCAGGTGTGACCTCGCAGTATTTGGCGAAGTAGTACACCTCGCGCCACATGTCATAGTGCGTTATGAAGGGGCATCCACTGTCGGTTCCAAGGCCCACGGGAATACCAGCCTCAAGGCATGCCTTAGCGCAGGCAATGATACCGTCCCTCACGACGATGCCGTTTGCCTTTGCGACGGCGGGAGCATGGCTCTCCTCGAGTGAGAACTCCGCGTAGGGCAGCGCCGGGCTTATGGTGCAGATGTCTGCCGCTTCACGCTCTCGGAATAGCTCGAGGATCCTCTCGTCGGGAGTAGCGCCATGCTCGATAGTGTCCACACCGTTCTCAAGCGCCACGCGCACGCCTTCGGGGCTCTCCACGTGCGCAGCCACTCTAAATCCCAGCTCATGGGCCTGGTCACACGCTGCGCGCACCACCTCGGGCGGCATGCGTAGCACGCCGGGCTCACCTTCCTCCGAGGCGTCCATGACGCCGCCGGTAATCATGAGCTTTATCCAGTCTGGGTTGGTCGCTGCAATCTGGCGCACGTGCTCGGCTGCTTCCTCCGGAGACCCCGCCTCGGTGGCAAGTGAGCCTGCAAAGTGCCCGCCCGGCACAGAGACGCCCGTGTTGCACACAAGCATACGAGGCCCGAGCAGCTTGCCTGCGTTCACAAGGTCACGAATCTGTCCGTCATGGTCCATGACGCCACCCACCGTGCGCAGGGTCGTCACCCCAGAAAGCAGCTGGTTCTTGGCTGAGCCCTTCTCGAGCGCCATGAAGTAGGCAAGCACGGGAGGAATTGTTGAGAGGAGGTTGAAGAGCTTCTTGTAGTCAACTGGCTTGGCGTTGGCTTTGGGCGGCTTTCCCGTGGCCGGAAGGTGGGCGTGGAGGTTCACAAGACCGGGCAGGACGTACGCACCTGCAAGGTCGATGACCTTGTAGCCCATGGCGCCATCTGAAGGAACAGAACCCACGGCAGTGATGCGATCATCGTCTACGAAGACGGCTGCGCCACGCGGAAGCATCTTCCCTTGCTCATCGAGTGTCCCGTCA
>JAFWLX010000266.1 GCA_017510875.1 Atopobiaceae bacterium
GGAGCCCCGAGGGATGCCGCCCGGCTGGTCCGTGGGCGGGGTCCCTCGGGGTCCCTTTCTGTTACGGTCCCTAGCGGTTGGCCTTAAGCGTGGCAAAGATCTTGGTGTTGTGGCGCTTTACGTGCGAGATAATCTTGCCCTCGTGATAAGCCATGCGGGCGTTCTGCGCCTTGATAGGCACAAGCATTGCCTTCATCATGCGACTGCGAGGATGGGCCATTGCCACAGCAAGCTGGGCACGGTCCGATGTGATCATGGTGTCTATCTGCGCAATCTTCTCTTTGGTCGAGAGCTCGCAGGCGGGATTGCACACGTTCTCGATGCAGCCGATAAGACGCTCGATATAGCGGCGTTGAATCATCTCCATGCACGAGGCATCGCCGTCAAGACCCCAGTGCTTGTACAAATCAAGCATCCAGCCGTGCTCTTCCTCGCGCTTCTCGTAGAGGTCGGGGCGCCAACGGGCCGTCTCGGACTCGGCGCGCTCACGAATAAAGTGGTAGTACGGGTACTCAAGCACGCCCACACGCTCCACGTCGCGGATGTAGTCCAGCACAAACGGGAAGTCATCCATAAAGGTGGGCCTAAAGCGTACGTGCAGGTCCTCTATGCGATCACGCAGGAAAAGCTTGTTCCACGGGGTATAGAAGAGGTTCTGGTCAAACAGCTGCCAAGCCGCCGCCCTAAACTCCTGCTGCGTGGGATACAGCGCATTGGGACGGCTCTTGATCTCTTCGGTATGCTCTCCCGCATCACCGTAGTAGGTGTCAATGTAGAAGCCGGTAATCACCAGATCAAGCCTGCTGCGACCAGCTAGGGATACCATGTCCTCAAGCATGCGCGGCTCAATCCAGTCGTCAGCATCCATAAAGTAGACGTAGGTTCCACGAGCGCGGTCAAGCGCATAGTTGCGCGCGGCAGGGGCGCCGCCGTTCTCGTTGTGATACACGATAATGCGGTAGTCTCGCTCGGCCATGCTGTCCAAGATCTGGCCAGTGCGGTCAGAGGAGCCATCGTCCACCACAAGCAGCTCAAAGTTGCGCAAGGTCTGGTTCTGCAGGCTTTCAACGGCGCGACGAATGTAGCGGTCCACATTGTAGGCCGGCATGACAACCGATACTATGGGCTGCGTGGGCGTCATTCCTACAAGACTCCAAACTCTTCTGATACTGTCCATTTGTGGGCGTAGGTCACAATCATTGATTATGGCCTACGTTTCAAAAATGCTTGTGGATAGAAAATGGTCATGCAAGGAATTCAGCAGATTCACAGACACGCGTGACAAAAATGGCACAGTTGCGTGTCACTAGCAAGTGAAACGAGCGGAACACGTTCCCCACAAAGCGTTCCGCCCTCCCATCAAAGGCCATGGGTAAACAGGTTTTACTTCATATAACGCGTTCTGGGGAACGTGTTTGCCCCGCCTGTGCAAAACTCAGAGACTACAGCACAAGTCCCATGGCGTTGGCAACAAGACCACAGGTCACGCCCACCAGATAGATGAAGACGGCTATCTCTATGTTCTGACGCTGATCGGCGTTGGTGCGAAAGAGCACCAACAGGCCCATGCCACCAGACACCAGAAGCCCTGCAAGCATGGGACCAGTGGCTAAGGTACCATCGATAAACAGCTCGGATATGGCCACCGATGCGCCGCAGTTAGGGATAAGGCCTATGAGCGCGGCTAAAAAGGTTGCACGCACGGGATGCTCGCCCAAGGCCAGCGCCAAGGTCTCCTCGCCCAGAAGCTCGATTGCCAGGCCACACAGGAACGTAATGACAAAGATGAACAGCGACACCTCGACGGTATGAACCAAGGCGCTTCTCACAATGTGCCACCAACGACCATGACCATCGCTGTGAGCATGGTGGCTATGATCGTAAACACAACCGCAGGAGGCATACTCTCCCCCATGCTCGTGAGGATTAACCTCATCTGCATCATCGGCCTCGCCACAGTGGCAATGTGCCCTCTTGCAAAGCTCGGCAATATGCGGATGTCCGTCCCCTGCCCGGTGCAGCGAGCGAAGCACCACATCTACCAGCAAGCCCACAACCATGCCAATGACCACCTTGATTCCTATGATGGAAAGCATGCGACCCACCTGGGCGCCATGAGCCATAAACACGGGAATAAGCTCGTCTGAGGTTGAGAGAATCACAGCCACAAGCGTACCAGCCGTTATCACACGGCCTGCGTAGAGCGTAGCCGCCATGGCCGAGAAGCCACACTGTGGAAGAGCCCCCAAAAGCGCGCCCACCACCGGTCCGCTCTTGTCAGCACGAGCGATGAGTCGCTCGGCGGTTCCCGAGGCGCTATGCTCGATGGTCTCCATCACAATGTAGGTGAGGAGCAAGAACGGCACAAGCTTGATGGTATCAAGCAGGCTGTCGGCTAGCACATCAAACAGTAGGTCTGGCACCTGAAATCCCCTCGTACGGATAACAAAGCGTGCAGTATGGTACCCTGCCAGCGCCTGGAAAGGGTGGCGCACTGTGATTTAGCAGGAAAAACACTATGCCCA
>JAFWLX010000267.1 GCA_017510875.1 Atopobiaceae bacterium
ATGGAAGGCACGTCTGCACCCGTAAGCTTGATGAGCGAGCCGCCAAAGAAGTTGCCAAAGCCCACGCCAAAGGTGGTCATGGCAAGACCGGTCACGTTCTGGTTGGCACGCAGGTTGACCGTGAGGAAGCAATACAACAGGCCCATGAGAAGCGATCCCAGAAGACAGCAGACAACGGGGATTGCCAGGCCCAGAAACGCGTTCATCTGCGAGGGGTCGGCAAGGCTGCGCTCATAGAGAAACGACCCAATTACGCCACAGATGCCACCCACGTACATGACACCGGGAATGCCCAGGTTAAGGTTGCCAGACTTCTCGGTAATGATCTCGCCCGTGCTGCCAAACAACAGGGGGATGCCCTGCGCAACGGCGCGAGGTATGAAGGTGACCAGATCAAACATCGCTCTGCGACCTCCGTTCCTTCTTCTGCACCCTGACCCTGTAATTGATAAAGAACTCGCTACCAATAATAAAGAACAGGATGATACCGGTCAGAATATCGCCAAAGCTATGGTTGAGGCCAAAGGCGGTGGAAATCTCGCCGGCTCCTTGCTCCATAAAGGCAAGCAGGGCGCTTGAGGCAACCATGATGGCCGGGTTAAACTGGGCGAGCCACGCCACCATGACGGCGGTAAACCCGCGACCTCCGGCAATGGTGGTGGTAAGGGTATGGTTGGTGCCCGCCACCAGCAGAAGGCCCGCAAAGCCACAGACGGCACCCGAGAGCAGAAGCGTGCGAACAATCACGCGCTCGACCTTGATGCCCACGTAGCGTGCGGTGTTGGCACTCTCGCCCACCACCGATATCTCGTAGCCGTGCTTGCTGTAGTTGAGGTAGATATACATGGCAACCGTAAGCAGGCCCACAAGCAGGATGTTGAGCAGGTATTTTGAGCTTCCAATCTGCGGCAACCAGCCAATCTCGGTGCTCTGGTTGATGATGCCGATGTTGCCCGATCCCTTGGGTACCTCCCACACAATGACATAGTAGGCAACCAGCTGCGTGGCCACGTAGTTCATCATAAGGGTAAAGAGGGTCTCGTTGGTGTTCCAGCGCGCCTTGAAGATGGCCGGTATCACCGCCCAGATAGCGCCTGCCACAAGGGAGGCCACCAGCATGATGGGGATAAGCACCACGTTGCTCATGGTCTTTCCCAGCACAATCATGCAAGCGGCCGAAGCCAGGGCGCCCATCAGAATCTGTCCCTCGCCTCCCAGGTTCCAGAACTTCATGCGGAAGGCGGGTGTAAGTGCCAGCGACACGCACAGCAGCATGGCAGCTTCCTGAAGGAAGATCCAAATCTTGCGCGTCGAGCCAAACGCGCCCTTGAACATGGTTGCATAGACGCTTATGGGATTGAGCCCTGTTGTGATGGCAGTGATGATGCCGCACACCACCAAGGCCACGGCAATGGCGCCAATCCTGATAGCCAAAGCCTGGGCAAGTGGCATCTCTCTGCGTTTGCTGATGTGAATCATTGCTGCTCACCCCCACCCAGCTTGGTCATCATGAGGCCCACCTCATTCTTGGTTGTGGTGCGTCCGTCAACAATGCCGCTTACCTTGCCACCGCACAGCACCAAAATGCGGTCGCACAGCTCAAGCAGCACGTCAAGATCCTCGCCCACATACACCACGGCAACTCCGTTGCCCTTTTGGCGGTTGAGCAAGTCATAGATCAAGTAGGACGAGTTCACGTCAAGGCCGCGGACGGCGTAAGCCGAGAGCAGCACTGTTGGTGCCGCCGCAATCTCGCGTCCCACCAGCACCTTTTGGACGTTGCCGCCCGAGAGGCGCCTGACCGGCGTTGTGACGCTGGGGGTGTTGACCTCTAGCTCGTCCACAACAAGCTCGGCAAGGTGACGGGGGTTATCGCGGTCGGTAAAGGGCGAGGCGCCATTGCGGAAGGACCTGAGCATCATGTTGTCCGTGATGTCCATGTTTGCAACAAGGCCCATGCCCAAACGGTCCTCGGGGACAAAAGAGAGCACGACGCCCATCTGCGCAATCTTGATGGGGTCCATGCCTATAAGCTGCTCGACCTCATCCACCTCGCCGGTGGCGTCAATGACGTACTCGATGCTTCCGCTCTCGACGGGTTGCAAGCCCGCAATGGCCTCGAGCAGCTCCTTTTGCCCGCTGCCAGAGATGCCCGCGATGCCAAGGATCTCTCCGGTATAGGCCGTAAACGAGACGTCATCGAGCCTGGTTACGCCATCATGGCTTTTGACCGTGAGGTTCTTCACACGGATGCGCTCCATACGATAGTCCTCCTCAACGGGCGGACGATCGATGTTAAGCGACACCTGATGGCCCACCATCATGGTGGTCATCTCCTCGGGCGTGGTGTCGGCGGTGACCATCTCGCCCACGTACTCGCCCTTGCGCAGCACCGCCACGCGATCGGAGATGTCCTGCACCTCGTGCAGCTTGTGGGTGATGATGATAACCGCCTTGCCGTCGTCGCGCATGTTACGCAGCACCGCAAAGAGCTTGTCGGTCTCCTGTGGGGTAAGCACGGCTGTGGGCTCATCAAGGATGAGGATGTCAGCACCGCGGTAGAGCATCTTTACAATCTCGACCGTCTGCTTCTGCGAGACCGACATGTCGTAGACCTTTTGGTTGGGGTTCACGTCAAAACCGTAGGCATCGCAGATGGCCTTGATGCGCTGGGCCGAAGCCTGCAGGTCAAAGGGACCCTTCTCCTTGAGGCCCAGCACGATGTTCTCGGCCGCCGTAAACACGTTCACCAGCTTGAAGTGCTGGTGAATCATGCCTATGCCGTAGTCGAAGGCCGTGCGGGGAGAGTCAATGACCACCTGTTTGCCATCGATCTCGATGGTGCCGGCATCGGGAAAGTAGATGCCCGACAGCATGTTCATAAGCGTCGTCTTGCCACTGCCGTTCTCACCCAGAAGGGCTAGGATCTCGCCACGGTAGACGTCAAGGTCAACGTCCTTGTTGGCCACAACCTTGCCGGGGAACTCCTTGGTGATGCCACGCATGCGCACGGCCACTTGTTTGTCTTCCATGGTCTCCCTTACTGCTTTGCAGTGGATCTAAAGTCTTTTGAGGCAGTCCCATTCCGCACAAAACAAAGAAGGACGGTCCCCGTTGCCAGGAACCGTCCCATTGGTGAACGTAGCTCTTAGAAGGCGGTATCAAGCAGGTTGATGCCGTCAATCTGAAGGTCGAAGTACGGAGCAGAGCGGAACTCGGACTCGTGGAAGTAACCGTCAGAGATGACCTCGGTGTCGGCCTTGTAGGCGGGGTCGGTGTCAACGTCGGCCATATAGGAGGTAAGCTCCTTGCCGTCGACGGTGAAGGTCGAGGTGTCAAAGACGTGCAGGGTGCCAGCCTCAAGCTCGGTCTGGACATCCTTGATGATGTCGGCAGTGCCCTTGGCAGCCACGGCCTCGTTGATGTCGGTCAGCTGCACCGAGCCGTTGGTCAGGTCGCCAGCCCAGTCGGCCTCGATGGCTTTACCCTCCTGCGTGGCCTTAACGGCATACTCGTAGTAAGGAGCCCAGTTGATGCGGCTGGACACGATGAAGGTCTTGGGGCAGGCGTCGATGGTGGAGCCGTTGTAAGAGACGTCAGGCACACCGGCGTTCTCGCAGGCAGTGGGAGCACCCATAGAGTCGGCATGCTGCGAGATGAGCTTGCAGCCACCGTTGATAAGCTTGGTTGCGCCCTCCTTCTCGGCGGTCTCGTCGTACCACGAACCAGTGAAGGTGACGTCCATGGTGACCTCGGGAACGATGGACTTGGCGCCCAGGTAGAAGGAAGTGTAGCCAGAGACAACCTCGGCGTAGGTGAAGGCACCCACGTAACCCATCTTGGCATCGGCAGCCTTGAAGTCGCCGGCTTCGATCATCTCCTTCAGCTTGAGGCCGGCAGCAACGCCAGCAAGGTAGCGGCCCTCGTAGATGGCGGCAAAGGCGTTGTGGAAGTTGTCCAGGCCCTCGGTGTGTGCCTTGGTGCCGGTGGCATGGCAGAACTGAACCTCGGGGAACTCCTTGGCGGCCTGGATCATGTAGTCCTCATGGCCAAAGGAGTCAGCAAAGATGATCTTGCAGCCAGCGTCAGCCAGCTCGGCGGCGGCGTCGTAGCACTCCTGGCCCTCGGGGATGTTCTTCTTGATAAGGGCGTTTGCCTCGTCGATACCCAGATTCTCGCAGGCCTCCTTGAAGCCATTGATGAAGTTAAGGTCATAGGTGGAGTTCTCGTCGTGCAAACAGATGAGGCCAATCTTGATGCCTGCGTCGGTTGACGCCTCGCCGCCATTGCCGCCCGAGTTGCCGCCGCATGCGGCCAGCGCGAGAGTTGCTGCGCCACCCATGCCAAGGGCGATTGCCTGACGACGGTTCATCATGATCTGGTCAAGTTTCAACATGTTCTTCCCTTCGTTAGGAACAATTGAACTGGGTGCTGCAGGCACCCTGTCAGGCGGTCCTACCGCCTGGCCACTCTATGAACGGAAGACAACTGCGTCTTCTGTCATGGACTCGATAAGGGCAAGCGACTCGAGCTTTACGCCTTGGGCGCGCAGCCTGTCACCTGCACCGGTAAAGCACTTCTCGATGGCAATGGCGACACCCACGAGCTCTGCACCCGCCTGATTGCAAAGGTCTATCAGACCATCAAGCGCCTTGCCATTTGCCAGGAAGTCGTCTACCAAAAGCACCTTTTCGTCTGCTGTAAGGTAGTCGCGGCTTACCACAACGTTGTAGTCCTCGTTGTGGGTAAACGAGTGCACACGCGTGGAGTACACGCTGCCGTCAACGTTGCTTGTCTTGTGCTTCTTGGCAAACAGAACGGGCACGCCCATGGTAAGGCCCACCGCGGTGGCAATGGCAATGCCGCTTGCCTCGATGGTAAGGACCTTGGTAATCCGATGCCCCTCAAAAAGACGCGCAATCTCTTGGGCCATCTGGCCTAAGAGCTGGGTGTCTATATTCTGGTTGAGGAAGCTGCCTACCTTAAGGATCTCTCCTGGGAGGACCTTGCCCTCCGCTAGGATCTTCTCCTCCAATTGCTTCATACAAAAGCTCCCTGGACAATCCCGTTCCAAAGAAACCGTACCTTTGGCCTAGGCATTTATGCCTTTGACCTAATTGGTTCTAGCATATCCGTTAATGGTCCTCTTGGGGTCGTTGTACACCGACTCATAATAAACTCTTTTTTCAGACACATTGTTACTAGTAACAGATGGGTTACAGGCCATGGACGGGACGCGAGGTGCTCACGCATGCACCGATTCCCTTATAATTGATGGACTGAGGTTTTCTCTGGTTGAGGCACGAGGAGCGACTACACAGCGATTGAGGGTCACATGGTTCCGTCAAACACAATCAGGCACCGAAGGCTGGTACTCGTCGTAGAAGACCAGGAGATCAACCAAGGCATACTCGAGTTCATTCTTGAGGACACGTATGACATCATCTTTGCCAGCAACGGCGTCGAGGCTCTTAAGCAGATAGAGGCCCACCTGCAGCGGCTCTCCATCATTCTTCTGGACCTTATCATGCCGGTAATGGACGGCTTTGAGGTGCTCGAGCGCGTGCGTAACAGCGATGACATGCGCCACATCCCCATCATCGTGCTGACCTCAGAGAAGGAGGCCGAGCTTAGGGCGCTGCAGCTGGGAGCCGCAGACTTTATCACCAAGCCCTTTGACGCGCACGAGGTCATCCTTGCACGCGTGGCCCGCATCATCGAGCTCAGCGAAGGACGCCGCCTTATCCAGGCAACCGAGTTTGACAGCATCACGGGCCTTCTTACCCGTGGCTTCTTCTTTGAGTACGCAGGACAGATGCGCCATTTTGATCCCAAGCGCAAGATGGACGCCCTTGTGCTTGACATCGACCGCTTTCGCTCCATCAACGAGATGCACGGATGGGAGTCCGGCAACCGCACCTTGGCCCTGATGGGCGACGCCATACGCTCGTTGCTCGACAAGACCGAGGGCATTGGCAGCCGCATAGAGGCCGACCAGTTTTACGTCTACCTGCCACAGCAGAAGAACTACCTCAAGATTCTTGATACGCTGCAAGACCAGATAGATGCGCTCTCCAACCGCATCAGCATCCGTGTACGCATGGGCGTGTGCCCTTGGATGCCCAAAACCGACCTTCACACCATGTTCGAGCGTGCCAAGACCGCGTGCGGCATGGCACGTGGCAGCTACAAGAGCAACCTCATGATCTACAACGACGCCATCCACGAGCGCGAGCTGTACTACCAACGCCTGCTCAACGACCTATGGCACGCGGTGGAAGACCACCAGTTTAAGGTGTACTACCAGCCCAAGTACAATGTGCAGGTAAGCCCGCCGGAGCTCAGCAGCGCCGAAGCGCTGGTACGCTGGGTGCACCCCGAGCTGGGCATGATCTCGCCGGGCGACTTCATTCCGCTCTTTGAGAGGAGCGGCCTCATCCACGTGGTCGATCGCTACGTGTGGAACGAGGTGGCGCAACAGATTGCCCGCTGGCGCGACAAGCTTGGCGTGGAGTTTCCCGTGTCGGTCAACCTCTCGCGCATCGAGATTCTTGATCCCTCGCTGGAGAGCGAGCTCAACGAGCTTGTATCTGCTAACCACCTTGCACCCAAGCAGTTCAAGCTCGAGGTTACCGAGTCGGCCTACACCGACGACGCCGACCAGCTTATCGAATCAATCAACAAGTTGCGTGCAGATGGCTTTGAGATCGAGATGGACGACTTCGGCAGTGGCTACTCGTCGCTCAACATGATCTCGTCTCTGCCCATTGACGTGCTTAAGATGGACATGAAGTTCATACGAGACATCAAGGCAGACCGCAAGGCCTTCCACATGGTCGAGGTTGTGCTAGACATTGCTCGCTACCTGGGCGTACCCGTGGTGGCTGAGGGCGTCGAGACCGACGAGCAGCTAGAGCTTTTGCAGGGTGCCGGATGCGAGCTGGTGCAGGGCTACTACTTCTCGCGTCCGCTTCCGGCCAGCGAGTTTGAAAAACTGATAATCAAGGACATAGAGCAGCACAAGAACCCAAGCAAGTAAGGATGGTGACACATGACGCTACAGGAGCTTTACGCACTCATGGGAGGCAACTACGAGCAGGCCGTAAAGGTCATGCGCATGGATCGTCTCATTGATCGCTACGTGCGCAAACTGGGCAAGAGCGGCACCTTTGAGGCGCTGTTTGCCGCCGAGGAAGAGATGGACCCCACCAAGCTCTACGAGAGCTCGCACGCCCTTAAGGGCGTCTGTGCCAACCTGGGTCTTGACGACATCGCCCAGGACGCAAGTGACGTATGCGAGCAGTACCGTCCGGGCAACGAGCGCACCATGACCGATGACGAGGCAAAGGCCATCATCGAGCACATCAAGCTTCGCTACGCCAATGTGATGGACAAGATCGCACAGTATGAGAACGCCTCGTAACAGTAACCCGCAATAAGCAATGGCCGGTTTGGGACAGTAGGGGGCAGCCCCTTTCTGTTC
>JAFWLX010000268.1 GCA_017510875.1 Atopobiaceae bacterium
GTGTCCGCCACCTCCGAATAGACCAAAGGGATGTACCCATGCATTGGGCATCCTCGTGTTTTGATATCCGCAGAATTGAGTGCAGCCAGGTGAGCCAGTACATATCAAAACATCCAGCTTTTCTGTCACGATTTCATGACAGATTCGTCGCTTAAAAGTGGTTGTCCGAAGCGAGTCGCTTTCAAGTGGCATATTTGTCACGGAATCGTGACAGAAAAGCTGGATGTTTTGATATTGCCAAATTGGTGATGTCCTGTACGTGTTCACCCACGTCTAGCCCATGTCGTTTTGCACGTTGTGGACGCGCCACCGTGGCCCAACAGATGGGCAGGGCCGCCCGCATTAGGTTTTACCCGACTGTTTATGCTGTCGGACTTGTCCTTCAAGCAGCGACAGCCTGCGACGCCACGTTGATCACCACGGTCCCCTGCGAAATGTTGGAGAAGGTCTTTCGTCCGTGGAGCTTGTTAATTCGGCAGGGTGTACTCGGGAACGGATACAAGACGAAGCCTTCCTTTGCATTGCAGCGTTTACAGATATGCCCGAAGAGCGTCGATGCTGGCAAAGCAATCGTAGACGCCCAGCCAATACAGGTCACCAAGCTTCTCGAGGTCGCTCTCTAGGTTGTCCACAAACACGGGCTCGGATGGCGCTATCCTAAAGAGTCTTCCCTCGTCATGCAGGCGCTCTATGTCCTCACACTGCACGTTATACCTCGCGCTTGCGCCCTCAAGGCTGCTGACGAGGGCCGGGTAGTCACCGTACACCAGCCCGGCAAGCGGCTCATCCTTGACCACCTTGCGGTAGGAGCTGTCGCGCGTACGCACAACCACGACCTTATCGTATCCCTGCTCTAGAGCCCATTCGTAGGGGATGCGGCACGAACAAGCACCATCAAGGTAGGGCATGCCGTCAATGTAGACCATGGGAGAGATAAAAGGCATGGTAGCAGAGGCGCGAACCGCAAGGGCAATGTCATCACAGACGCCCTTCTCAAAGTATGCCGGCTGACCCACAAGACAGTTAGTTGCCACCGCAACAAAGCGACGCCGTGGATCCATCAGACGTTCCTCGTCAACGGGCTCAAAGACACCCCTGTCCTCGGTCACAAAGCCTACGTCAAGCAGGCTGTGGCTGCGTAGAAATGCCCGAAGGCCAATGTATCGGTCATCGTGGCGGTACTCAAGATTAAGCCGGGCTGCACGTCCAATCTGCCCCGCAACGTAACCCATCCCCGCAATCGCACCAGCAGAGACCCCGATGACGCACGAGAAATTGAGGTCAAGAAGCATCAGCGTGTCAATGACGCCCTGGGTGTAGAGTCCCCTAAAGGCTCCTCCCTCAAGTACGAGGCATCCCTTGGTAAGGTGGTTTGAGGCGCGACAGTTTGGGATGCTCTCCAGATGCGAGTATGCTTTGTGTCCCATCCGACCACCTTTCTCTTTTCTCGATACCACCAGTATAGGGATACACAACAGGCGAGCCGCCCAAGCAACTGATAATTGGCACGAAGAATGAAATGTAGGACAAACACACTAGATCTCGGGAATCAGGTTCTCGGCGTCACTCAGCAGGCTAAGGTCCAGCTGGCCGTTCTGCTTGCAGAATCCCTGGTAGCCCGGAGCCTGATGCACCGCGCTCTTGAGCATCTGCACCGTTAGAGCCGCGCGCTCTGCGGGGCTGCTTGCGTCTATACCAGACGACACGATTGCTGCAGCGCCCCTTACTATCGGAGTTGCCATAGACGTGCCGTTCATATAGGAGTAGGGCAAGAAACCGCTGTTATTGGGCTCACCAATGGCAATCTGGTCTATGTACATGTCGGTTGCCATGGGAGCTTCCTCCTCATATGAGGTGATATTACTGCACAGCCAGGCCAAACCGCGGGACAAAAAGGGACAGCACCTTTCTGTTCCGTAATGCGACGCGGAACCCGTATGCAAGAACAGAAAGGGGCTGCCCCCTTTTGTCACAGGACCGGTGGATTGGGAGACCATACCCAACCCACCGGTCAATCTTTCAGGCGATCCACTGCCTTTGCAAAGCTTCCGGTTGCCTGAAGCATTTGCAGCATGCTCTCTGTTGTGGCTCTCTTACCCTACCTTGCGGCTACTGTTCCAACAGCTGCCAAAGGCTTGACTCCTTGCGAGCGGCGGAGAGCTGGTCCTGAGGGATGGTCACGTCCCACCAGCCGCGCACAATGCCATCGGATGAGCTTATCCAGAACGTGACGCCCAAGTTGGGCTTTCCGTTACCGTCAATGAACAGGCATGTTGACACGCGATCGCCAGCCAGCTCGCCCTTGCCCTGAATTGCGTCAACCAGTTGCGTGCGACCAGCAAGAGCCACTGCAAGGCATTCGTCATCGCTTATCTTGCCGTCGCCATTCTTGTCATTTCCCGACGTCTGCACTAGATTGTCCACAAACGTGGTGGCAATGGGCTTGTCAACGGTTAGCACGTCGCCAAGCACATACACCTCGCCCGTGTCGATATTCACGTTCACCGTGCGTAGGGCCAAGAACTCGGCAGCAATGTTGGTAATGAAGTAATGGTCACTGAAGCACACCGAGAGCAGATGCTCGTCGTTATAAGAAATGGCGTAATCAACCGTGCTCGAAAGCAGGATGTCACCTTCTTCAGGCTTAAAGAAGCTGTCGGTGTTCTTGCTGGCAAGGCTTTTGACCATGTCAACGGTCTCTTGGCTGGGGTCCTCATAATAGGTGCGCACGCTCTCCATGGCGCATGAGCGCAGCATGTCGTTAATGCTATCCAGCTTGTCCGACTCCCCCTCTAGCTTGGGAAAGTGGATGTTGAACTCGCACTTGGCCTCGAGGTCGTAGGCCTTAAGATGGGTTGTCTCGTTAAGCATCCACGAGTCTTCGCGAATCTTGTAGTTGGGCACATCGCGCCGTGCGTCGTGCAGCTCGCCATCGTCTGCCTCAACGCCACCCATGCTCTTCACATCGACGATGGGGGTGTTGTCATCATTGCTGTCATCGTCACGGTCTGTCACAATCTCTACCGAACGTGGTGGGTCCTCGTGCAGATATTCCGGGCGAGACGAGTACTCGGCCAAAAGAATCACGCTTATCGCAGCCCCCAGCAGGCCCACAAGGGACAATACAAGTCCCACAATAAGCAGGCTCTGTGAACGATTGTTTTTTGCACTCATAGCATGCTCCTATAAGAGTCGCAAGATTCCGCAAACCAGGCGCTCAAAGTCCTGGGCATAGCGTTGCGCCTGGTCAAGAACGCTCTGATGCGTAACGGCACCCTCTCCGGCGTAGTTTGAGGCAAGCGCTGCCAGAAGCCCATCAAAGTCATGTGGAGTA
>JAFWLX010000269.1 GCA_017510875.1 Atopobiaceae bacterium
CACGGAGGACGACTTCGCCGAGCCCGAGCCGTACGACCCGCTCTGCGACTGAATGGCCGCCCGAGGAGCGGTTGTTCTTAGGTAATGGGTGGCACACTTTTCAAGCGAAAAGTGGCACAGATTTCAGTTGACATATACAGCAGCCTCAGAGTCGTCCTGATGGCCATGCGGCGGGAGGGCCGTGAGGGGGCTTGGGGCCCATTCCGTTGCGTCCGCCGGCGTACCAGCCTCTAATTACACTCCAAAGAAGGCGGCGTCGGCCTCGCGCCAAGGGGTACGACGCGTATCCGTATCATCCACGTGCGCATGCTCGCGCACCTCGTGCCACTTGACGGTATAGCCCGCACCGTGCGAGCAGAACACCGAATCGGGGGTGTTGGGAAGGTCTGCCTCGGGATCGTAGGACGCCTGGGCAATCACGCGCTCCGCATTGTGGCAGGGTTTGTATCCTGCTAGCTCGCAGTGCAGGCTGCCCTGACCTCCCGTATAAGCTGCCACCTCAAGCGCATACGAGCGAATCTCTGACACGGGAACCTGGCCCTCCAGCGCAGCCTCATCGCCGCGCATCGCAGGTGCGCCAAAGATCGCATTCATGCGCTGCAGGTCGGCCAACGCACGTCCCACACGATCGGCGGGCACCTCAAGCACAAAGCGATACCACGGCTCGAGCAGCACGCACTCCCCCGCCTCGCGCGCCAACATCAAGCCTTGTCGTATGGCACGGTAGGTGGCTTGGCGAAAGTCTCCACCCTCGGTGTGCTTGGGATGGGCACAACCCGCCAGCAGGGTGATGCGCACGTCAGTAAGCGGAGCCCCTATCAGCACACCTAGATGGTCGCGCTCCATGGCGTTGGTAAGGATAAGACGCTGCCAGTTGCGGTCCAGGTCGTCCTCGCTGCAGCACGATCCGTACCTCACGCCCGAACCCACAGGCAAAGGCTCCAGCAGCAAGTGCGCCTCGGCATAGTGACGCAGCGGCTCAAAGTGGCCCACGCCTACCACCGGCGCCGATATCGTCTCTTGGTAGCAAATGCCACCTGGGCTAAAATCAACCTGCAGGCCAAAGCGGTCGTGCAGGGCCTCGCGCACCACTTCTAGCTGAACCTCGCCCATCAGACGCAGATGAACCTCCTGGAGTTGTTCGTTCCAAGTCACCCCCAGAGCTGGGTCCTCATCGGCAAGCGTGCGCAGAGCCGCAAGCACGGCATGCACATCGCACTCTCCCAGCTCAACGCAATACGTGAGCACCGGCACCAAACGCGCGGGCAAGCCTGCAGGCTCGCAACCCAACACATCGCCTGGCAGCACATACGAGAGGCCCGTTACGGCACAAAGCTGTCCGGCTGTTGCCACAGTCACGCTCTCCATACGCACGCCGTGGCACACACGCAGCTGATCGACCTTCTCGGTCCATGACTTGCCACCACTTGTGCCCGTCATCACGCTTTTGGCGCGCAGCTCTCCCGAGGTCACCTTCATCCAGCTGATGCGCTCGCCTCGTGCGCCATGGCTTACCTTGTACACACGCGCGCCAAAAGGCTCCTGGACCCGACCCTCCCGAGCCAAGGGAACGAGCAGGTCAAGCAATCTATCCACGCCTTCAAGCTTGAGCGCCGACCCGCACACGCACGGATGCAGCTTTCGCTCAACCACCAAACGATCCAGCGTTGCCTGTGCAAGATCTTCCGTCTCGAGATACTCATCGAGAGCAGCCTCATCGGCCATCGCCGCGGTCTCAAGTGCATTGGGGTCACCAGGCACGGTCAGGTCAACGCAACCCGGCGAGAGGCGCGTTTGAAGCTGCGTCAACGCCGTCGTGGCGTCGGCTCCCGTAAGGTCCATCTTGTTCACAAACACAAAGGTGGGAATGCAACGCTCTTCCAGCAGGCGCCACATGGTAAGCGTATGGCCCTGCACGCCATCGTTGGCCCCCACCACCAGCACAGCACAGTCGAGCGCCTGCAAGGTGCGCTCGGCCTCGGCCGAGAAGTCAACGTGACCAGGGGCATCTACCAGCGTGATGCAAGCGTCGCCATGCGTCAGCGTTGCCTGATTGCTAAAGATTGTGATGCCACGCCGGCGCTCCATCTCGGCCACGTCCAAGTGCGAGCTGCCATGGTCCACGCGTCCCAGCGTACGGATGGCACCAGCTGCGTATAGCAGTGCCTCGGCAAGCGTGGTCTTGCCCGCATCTACGTGGGCAAGCAGCCCCACCACCAACTGCCTCATGCGAGCGACCCCTTATCGCGCCAGATAAGGACCGCATCACGCCCCGAGACCGCAAAGAGCGAATAGCCCGTAGACTCTGGATCGTTGAGGACCTCGCGAGAGATTATGCGGTTGTGCGAGAAGGGCTTGTCACCAACCCAAGAGACTCCCCGCTCGGGCACCTTAAAAGTCTTTGGCGGCCAAGGCTCGTAATAGGGGTCGAAGACAAGCACGTCGTTGCCCTCAAGACCTACCATCAGCACGTAGTGGTCAACACCAACAAGACACCCACACACCGCAACGGCTCCGGTCTTAAGGCCCTCGATCAAGGGCGAGCCATCCTTGGCAATCACCTCGTCGCCCGACAGCGCCTGGCACCTGATGGGAAAGCCCGATTTGACCAGGTAGTCGTTGCACCACGCCGCCATGAAAGCCAGCGAATGTGCGGAAGTCCCCCGCATGTAGCCGTTGACTCCCAGGTTGCAGTCACCCGTCACGCGTGTGACATAGTCCACGACCTGCGGAGGAATCTCCTCACGCTCATATAGGTACATGAGCGCATTGACAAATGAGGTCTTTCCGCAGTCAGCCTCTGTGACCTGATAGCGCAAGGGTGACTTCATAGGTTCCTCCATAGGCCGGGTAAGTGATGTGCACACGGTAGCATACCTCATGCATTCACTCTGCTAGACCCTTGTTGACATGCGCTACGTCGTGGGAGCTGCTGCCGAGTTATTCATTAGCATCTATTTGTACAAATTGGAACGAGACCTCATGACAGTCGAGGCAACGAGCAGAGGAGAACCGCCTGGACAGCCCCCTTTAATCGTGCAACCTTGCACGATTTAAGGGGGCTGTATTACTTGGCACCTTCAGACGAGTGAACCCAACAAGGCGACCGCCTTGAGCTTATCGCAAACTATGCCTGCAGCATGAGCCAATCCACGATGTCGGTCTCGACCTCAAACTTAAGGTCATCATAGTTGTGAATCTCGTGGCGATAGCCAAAGTAAA
>JAFWLX010000270.1 GCA_017510875.1 Atopobiaceae bacterium
GCAGAAGGAAGTCGTGCATACGCTCTGAGGCGCGTACCGTGGCCTTGAGGCCCTCCTGAACGTACTCCTCGCGCACAACCTGGCATCTCTCGTGCAGCATCTTCATGAGCATGCCCTTGTCATAGGGCACGACTACTGTCATGGTTACATCGCCCTCTGAGGCCTCTTGCGCAATACGGTACAAGAGGGCCCTTGTGCCTGTTCCCTCTAGGGCAGATATCTGTACTGCCTGCGGATACGAGACCAAAAGCGCACGTCTATGCTCATCATCGAGCAGATCGCACTTGTTGTACACCACAACAGAGCGTATGTCGGATGCGCCAATCTCCTTAAGCACCTCGTCAACCGCATCAAGCTCCTTTTGTGCGTGCGGGTCTGAGGCATCCACCACCTTGAGGATAAGGTCAGCCGCCAATGCCTCGGCGAGCGTAGACTTAAACGCCTCCACAAGCGTGGTGGGAAGCTTCTGGATGAAGCCTACGGTATCGGTGAGAGTTATCTTGCGCCCCTCCTCAAGGTCAAGCGAGCGTGTAGTGGGGTCAAGGGTGGCAAACAGCTCGTCTTGCACATACACGTCCGAGCCGGTAAGACGGTTGAGCAATGTGGACTTGCCTGCATTGGTATAGCCCACAAGGGCCACACGATAGATGCCTGACTCCCAGCGTGCCTTGCTCTGTACCTCGCGCCTGCGCGCAAGACGCTTGAGCTCCTCGCGAAGCGTGGCAATGCGGTTTCTGATAAGCCGTCGGTCAACCTCAAGCTGGCTTTCGCCCTGTCCAAAGCGACTGCCAATGCCACCGCGTGTCTGCTCGCCCACCAGATGGCTCCACATGCCTCGCAATCGGGGGAGCACGTACTGAAGCTGCGCAAGCTGCACCTGAAGCCTGCCCTCGCGCGTACGGGCGTGGGCACCAAATATGTCAAGGATCAAAGCGGTACGATCTATGACCTTGGTAGGCTCTTTGAATGCCTTCTCAAGGTTGCTTTGCTGCGATGGAGACAGCTCGTCGTCAAAGATGACCACGTCTGCATCAAGGGCAGAAATCATGTCGGCAATCTCTTTGACTTTGCCGCTGCCAATGTAGGTCTTGGGAACAGGTCGGTCGAGTCGCTGTGTGACTTGAGCCACAACCTCGGCACCATCTGTCTGGGCAAGCCGTTCGAGCTCGGCAAGTGACTCCTGTATGGTCCAGTCGCCAGAGCCTGCGTCAACACCAACGAGTATTGCGCGCTCGGGAACGGGTGCGGTGCTTTGGGGCTCAAATCTTGCCATATATGCTCCTTTACTGCTATGACAGCAGGTCAACGACTATGCGTGCAGCTGTTGCGTCAGGGTCATGCACATCTGTCCACCGCACGCGTCCGTCACGTCGGAACCAAGAGAGCTGTCGCTTTGCGTAATGGCGGGTGCGCGTTTTGATCTTCTCGCAAGCCTCGTCCATAGTGATCTGTCCTGATAGGGCTTCGAGAACCTCTTTGTACCCAATGGCCTGTCGGGCGGTCTTGCTCTCTGTAAGACCACAAGAGCACAGCCGCTTGACCTCATCGACCAGGCCGTGGGCAAACATGTAATCAACTCGCTTGTCTATGCGCCTGTACAGCTCGGAACGCTCGACATCAATACTCCAGATGCGCACGTCGTAGACAGGTTCAAGCTGCTTGAGACCCTTGTGGTGCTCGGCATACGAGGTTCCCTCGTCAAGCATCTCTAGGGCACGTATCACGCGCCGCGTGTTGTGGGGATGAATGAGAAGGGCGCTTTGTGCATCGCGTGTGCTCAATAGCTGGTACAAGGCTTCTTCGCCCTTGTCTGCAAGCAGCTGCTCGTATGCGGTGCGCCGTCTTCCTCCCATCTCGCCGGCAGGAAAGCGCATGTCGTCCACAAGAGCGTTAAGATACAGGCCCGTACCGCCGCAGAGTACAGGCACTTTGCCCCGGTCAAGAAGCGTGTCTATGCATGTGCGACCATCGTGCTGAAAGAGCTTGACAGAGTAGTCTTGGTCAATGTCTGCCACGTCAACCATGAGCAAGGGACATGTCCGCTCATCCTCGGGCACCTTAGCTGTGCCAATGTCCATGCCCCTGTAAACTTGCATGGCGTCGACCGAGATTACGGAGGTCCTTAGCTCGCAGGCAATACGCTCGGCAAGAGCGCTCTTTCCCGATGCGGTAGGGCCAACGATGGCAATCAGAGGCCCGGGAAGGGTCATCTGGGCTCACCCACACAGGTGCCACGAAGATACCAGGTACGCGCCTCGTCCACCTTGACATCAACCATAGATCCCACAAGGTCGCGCCCCTCCCAGCTCTTGGGCAGCGTAAAGTGAACCGTTTGGTTTTTGGCGCTATGGCCTACCATAACGTGCTCGTCACGTTTGGAGCTGCCCTCAACAAGCACCTCCACAACCTGGTTAAGGTCCTTCTGATTGTCGTCATGGGAAAGCTGTGCTACCAGCTGCGCCAGGCGCTCAAAGCGCTCTTGTATGACCTCATGCGGCGTATCGTCAACGATATTTACCGCGGGGGTGCCTGGGCGCTTGGAGTAGATGAAGGTGTAAGCGGACGAGAAGCCCACCTCGCTTACAAGCGAGAGCGTTTGCTCAAAGTCTTCTTCTGTCTCGCCTGGGAAGCCCACGATGATGTCGGTGGAAAGGGCTATATCGGGCATGGCCTTGCGAATGCGCCCTACTAGCTCTAGGTACTCGTCGCGCGTGTAGCTGCGATGCATGGCCTTAAGGATGCGTGTGGAACCGCTTTGCACGGCCAGATGCAGGTGAGGCATCACGCCAGGCGTCTGTGCCATGGCGGCAATGGTGGCATCAGAGAGATCTTTAGGGTTGGATGAGGTAAAGCGCAGACGCTCGATGCCGGTTTCCCCCACCGCACGAAGCAGTTGGTCAAAGCGGGTCTCTCCATAGAGGTCCCTGCCATATGAGTTCACGTTTTGCCCAAGTAGGCATATCTCGCGCACGCCGTCGCGTACCAGCGTGTCGCACTCGTCAACAATGCGCTCGAAGACACGGCTCTTCTCGCGTCCACGCACGTAAGGAACGATGCAATAGGTGCAGAAGTTGTTGCA
>JAFWLX010000271.1 GCA_017510875.1 Atopobiaceae bacterium
CCTGCGCGACAAGGACAACAATCTGGTGCTCTCGGGCAACTTCACGCCACAGGAATTCTTTGCACAGACAGTTGACATGGACCTCGACGCGTATGTGTCGCTGATCAGTGCCCCTACTGCCGACAAGCCCTTTGGGCGTCTCTTTACCGTAGACCGCTTGGGCAATGTGGTCGAGGATGGCACGGTACGCTACCTCAACCTTCCTCCCGCCGAGCTCAAGCGCGTTGCCATAGCGCAGCTACGCGACAACCTGCCCGTGTGGTTTGGTTGTGACGTTGACCAGAGCTTCCTGCGCGAAGAGGGCATCATGGACACGGCGGCGATCGACGTCGATGCGCTGTTTGGCTTCCCCGTCGAGGGCTGTCTGGACAAGGCGTCGCGTCTTGACTTTGGCGAGTCGCTCATGACCCATGCCATGGTGTTTGAGGGAGTGCGCTTTAACGAGCGGGGCAACCCCATGCTGTGGAAGGTGGAGAACAGCTGGGGCGACGACCACGGCAGAAACGGCTTTGACACGCTCGCAGACCCCTGGTTTGACGAGTACGTGTACCAGGTGGTTGTTGACAAGAAGTATCTTACCGACGAGCATCGTGCAGCCCTAGGCGAAGACCCCATCGTGTTGGCCTCTTGGGATCCCATGGGCTCGCTGGCACGTGTGCGATAGCCGCAAACGCACTGTGATCTATATGCCCTCCCCGGAAGTTGTTCCACGCGTCCGGGGAGGGCATTTTGGATATACGCAATCAAAACTCGGAGAAGGCGGGCTCTCCCACCATGCACACTTGCTCGCCACCCATAAGCTCGGTCATTGCCAAGACAAAGCGCTGCTCGTCTCCCGCAAGAAAGGCGCAGGTCAGCTGCACGTCCTCGGCAAAGACCGAGTCTTTTATCTTTCCTTGGCAGTCGGACACCAGCCGCTCCACGCGACCGTAGGCGCTGTAGGGCACAAGCACCGTCACGCAAACCACCTCGGTCATGGTGACCAAAAGCCCCTCGCTCTGCGCCGCCGCAACGGCCTGTTGCGTAGCCGCCGTATAGGCACGCACCAAACCCCCGGGGCCCAACAACGTGCCACCAAAGTAACGGGTCACCACGCAGCACACATCGGCCAATCCCGCTCCACGCAGCACCTCTAGCGTGGGCATACCACTTGTACGCTGCGGCTCGCCGTCGTCAGAGCACCGCTCGCGACCATCCGCCAAGATCCACGCTGGCACATTATGGCGGGCGTCATGGTGACGAGCACGAACCTCAGCGATAAAGGCATCGGCCTCGCGCTCGCTTGTCACATGCCGCAGTTGCGCGATAAAGCGGCTTCTGCGGTCGACAAACTCTCCCGTAGCCTCCGCGTCGTGCACAAGGGTCTGGTATCCCGTACCTGCAGCCATGCCTACTCCATCCCCTCGGCTTCCTGAAGAACCCAACACGCAGGTGGTCAACCCCCTGCGCGTCAGGTCACCTGCTTTCAGTATGACAGATAGTCCCAAACCCAAGAAGGCACATTGTTTTTTGGGGGCAGCCCTGACCCACATGCAAGCTACCTGAATTCAAGCTTGATGGACAAACGTTTTGTCCCACAAACCCCAAGCCCCGCTCCCATTGACAGGAGCGGGGCTTGTTTCTCTCGTGCGCGTCCCTGTTCCCCTTAGTACCCTCGCTTTCCTCCCCTAGCGCCTGGGAATCCACATGTACTGCCCGTGCGGCGTCACACGGAACATCATGATGGCTCCAAGCTCGCTCTTCTTGAGAACGCCCTTAAGATAGGGAACCACCTTGTCAGGATCTTCTTCGGTGCACTCAAACACCAGCGACTGGGGCGAGGTGCCCTTGTTGTCAGTGAGCTTGAAGGTCATGTCGCCGTCGAGACCCTCGACAATCGTAATTACCTTCTCCCTGAAGGCGGGATTGACGCCATCAACATCTACCAGCATTGCTTTTCTCCATTCAGGTCACACTGCCAAAAGCCTAGTCAAGGTCCTCGCCGTTTGACTTGATGACCTTCTGGTAGTAGAAGAACGAGTCCTTGCGTGCACGATGCAAATCACCAGTACCGTCGTCATGCTTGTCCACGTAGATGAAGCCATAGCGCTTACGCATCTCACCGGTGCCGGCAGACACGACATCAATCGGGCCCCACCAGGTGTAGCCGATGAGGTCGACACCATCCTCCTCGATGGCCTTGCCCATGTCGGCCACGTGCTTGCGCAGGTAGTCGATGCGGTACGGGTCGTGGATGCGCTCGACGCCGTCCTCGATGACAACCTCGTCCAGGGCACCAAAGCCGTTCTCGACAACCATCAGAGGAATCTCGTAGCGGCTGTAAATCTCGTTCAGGGCAAAGCGCAGACCGATGGAGTCAATCTGCCAACCCCAGTCGGAGGCCTCGAGGTACGGGTTCTTGCCGCCAAAGCTCATGTTGCCGGCGGTCTGCTCGACATCGTCGTGCGTGGTCACGGTGTTGGACATGTAGTAGGAGAAGCTGTAGAAGTCGATCTTGCCCTCAGCGAGAATCTCCTCGTCGCCCGGCTGGATGTCGGGCTTGGCGCCCCACTCCTTCCACAGGCGCTTGGCGTAGTACGGATACTTGCCGCGCGCCTGGACGTCGGAGGCATACCAGTTGCTGGCCTGCATGTTGTGCTGGTTGAGCAGGACGTCCTTGGGGTCGCAGGTTGCCGGATAGCTCAGGATGAAGCAGTCCATGTTGCCCATCTTGACGTCGGGATAGTTCTCATGGACGTACTTGATGGTCTTGGCGGCAGCTACGAACTGGTAGTGCAGTGCGTTAACGCGGTCCTGAGCCTCGGTCTTAATCTCGGCCTGGGTGCCGGTGAAGCCCTTGAGCATGCTGGTGGAGAGCATCGTGCCCATGTCGTTCCAGCCCAGGTTGTTCTCGTTGAAGGTCAGCCAGTACTTGACGCGATCATGGTAACGGTCGATGACGGTCTTTGCATAGTTGAAGAAGATGTCGATGAGCTCACGGCTGGCCCAACCGTTGAAGCGCTCGACCAGGGAGTACGGAATCTCGTAGTGCGACAGCGTGACGAGCGGGGCAATGCCATGCTCGACGCAGCAGTCAAAGACCTTGTCGTAGAACTCGAGACCCTTCTCCAGCGGCTCACCGTCGCCGTTGGCAAAGATGCGCGACCAGTTGATGGACATGCGGAAGACGTTCCAGCCCATCTCGGCAAAGAGGGCGATGTCCTCCTCGTAATGATGGTAGAAGTCCGTCGCTTCCCAGCTGGGATACAGTGCGTTAGGGTCAAACACTGCGTCGATCTGGCGCGGAATGCCATGGATGCCGTCGCCGCCACGCAGGTGGTCGTCAATCGAGGCGCCCTTGCCATCTACGTTCCACGCACCCTCGTACTGGTTAGCCGCCGTTGCGCCACCCCATAGAAAGCCCTTTGGAAATGCCATAATACCCTCCTTGTACCAAGACATCATTCGCTGCGTGGACAATGCGCCCACGCGCGACCTACCTATGTACACAGTAGGGCATGAAATCCTTCTCATATGAACATGCCTCGACTCAAGTGCATGTCTTGGAGGTAAGCGGTATCAGGACACGCGCATCAACATAATATGTCCGCAGAGTCTTAGTGAACGCGTAGGTCTGGAGACCATCCCTTAAACCGCGCACACGTAATACCAGCACGTCGCGACATTGCGGTTAGCAAAGAGATGGTCTCCCCTATTCCAAAGTTTATGAAGTCTTTTCCTCGGGCTTCTTGCTCTCAAAGTCAAGCAGCCGCATGTTTATTCCAAAGTTTATGAAGTCTTTTCCTCGGGCTTCTTGCTCTCAAAGTCAAGCAGCCGCATGTTGTAGGTGTCAGGGCTGATCATCCAGCCGTTGGTGCCACGTGCGGTATCGATAATGCACTCGGTGCCATCGGTGTTGGTGACGTAGACAATGCCATGGTCACCCCAGCTGCCGCTTTCCATCTCGATCTCGACACCTTGGGCAATGGCGTCGGTGAATCCAAGATACTGCAGGCAATAGCTGATGAACGAGGCGTACTCGTAACAGTTGCCACTTTGATCGTTCTCGTAGTATTGCTTGGCAAAGACAATGCGCCAGTCCTCGCCCCTGGGGTCCTGGGCGGCATCGCGCTCAACGTAGTCCGACCAAGCAATGGCCTTGTACACCTCAAAGGCGGCCTTGTCCTGCGTCATCGACGTGTCGGAGTTCTTGTCGCAGAAGGTCTTGACGTACTTGTCAAGGGTGGCATCCCCGGAGGTAAAGCGACCCGTCTTGGTCCACGGGCTCTCTACACCCTCGTTTGCCTTGGCGGTCTCAAGCTGGGTGAGCTGCTCTTGCAGACTCGTGACCTTTGACTGAAGGCCCACTACCTCGGTCTGCGCATCCTTGGCAGCCGTCTGGGCCTCCTTTACCTTTGACCGCATGGTGCAGAAGGTAAGGAAGAAGGTGACAAGAACGCCTACGAGCAGCGCAATGAGGGCGGTACGCACGGGTATGCCCGGCGTACGTGGGGCACGCCTTGCGGACGACGATCCGCGCCGCCTGCGCTCGCTGTCCCTGCGCTGCACACCTTCAAGCTGGTAGCGGCCCTGACTGCCAGAGCGCGAACGGCTGCGTCCACGCTCGCGCAACATGCCTGTCTGTGTCCTGTCTCTCTCGCCATCCCTGCGCGAGGACTGCCGTCTACGGCTTGACCTGCTGGAATAACGACTATCGCTGGCACGCTCGCTCATGCATGCACCCCATCCTAGAACTGGCTATATATGAACTCGGCCGACGACCCAAAGCCGGCAAAGGTCACAAACGCAAAGATGCCCACCAACGTGAGGGCCACTGAACATCCTACAATAACACAGGCAGTTATAGGATTCGCGTCGAGCCACGCATCGTAGCGACTCCTAAGCGTCTTGGACTTCTTGCGCGCCATCCTATTATGCCTCCATTGCAAACTCGTAGAGTGCCTGCTCGGCATCTATCCAACCCGTCCAGCCAAAATGCACGATGTCAAACAGGTAGTATGGGTCGTACTCGTGGCTTGTGAAGTCGGCTAGACGCGCCTGCTCGTGTGCCCCAACCACATCGCGAATGCGCTGGTAAGCCGCCTCTCTGGTCTCTTGCGAGATGCCGATGTGATCATAGTAGGGGCCCATTACCGGCTCGATTATCACCAGTGGCTGCACGCCGCAGGCATCGCAGACATCCAAGAAGCAGGCAAGGTCGTCGTACTCGGGCGTCTGGGTGTAGGTCTCGTCCTTGCGCGCGTCCTTGAGGCTGTCGAGCGCGGGAGCAAGCTGCTTGGTGTAGAACTCGTCCTCGGCGCCC
>JAFWLX010000272.1 GCA_017510875.1 Atopobiaceae bacterium
AGGGCGTGCTCGACGGGCTCGACCGCTGCAACGAGGTCAGGCGCGGGTGCCTGGAGATCTCGGAGGGCGAGCGGTTCAAGCCCTACGTCGACGCGCTGGCCAGGCTCAAGGGCGTCGACCGCATGACCGCCCTCACCTACGACCTACGCGTCGCTGACGGCGCACATACACGAGACGGCCGAGGCCGCGGGGCACGCGAGGTGCGAGCACCGCACCCTTCAGGCTCTCTATCATTAGCCTCGTCTACCTGTATTGCACGGACCCCGTGGGGGCTGGCGAGGGGTGGCGCGCGGTGCTGCGCGGGCGGGCAGGCAGGCTGCGCGGCTCGTCGTTCTTCCGCAGGCTCAACGCCCTCGTCTTCGTCACCGTGATGATCCTGTTCCGCACGCTCCTCAACAGGGACCTGGTGGCCGACCCGCTCGCCAACGTCATGGGCTCCTGGGGGATATGGGTCGTCGCACCCGACGGGACCAGGACGCTCACCACCGAGTGCATCGAGAACGTCCTGATGATGGCACCCTTCACCTTCATGCTGCTGTGGGCTTTCGGGGACAGGTCCGTCCCCCCGATGCGCGCGGGGACGGCCGTGTGGCGTTCGGCGAGGGCCGCCTTCCTGTTCTCGCTCGCCATCGAGACGCTGCAGCTGCTCCTGCGCCTGGGGACCTGGCAGCTGTCCGACCTCGCGTACAACACCCTGGGCGGCGCGCTGGGAGGCGCGGCGTACTGCGTCGTGCGGGCCGTCGCGGCCAAGGGCGGGAAGGCTGGCGCCTAGATGCACCCGATAGCTCCCGCGAATGTAGCGCGCGAAAAGTGGTGCAGCCAACCATATTCGGACGATGCAGTAGCCGTTCGCCGGCGCCAAACACCCGTGTCTCAAGAGCTGCTGTCAGGCATCTATCCCGATATTCAGCTATGTGCTACCATAGCCGTAAAAAATTTACGGCTGTGAGGGGAGTCGACAAGTATGCTTAAGAGCTTTTCAGTGTCAAACTACCGAAAGTTCAATGGTACGGTCACTCTGGATCTCGGCTCGCCGCGTGATTACTCCTTCAACTCAGACTATGTAACCAACGGTATCGTCAGCAACGCCTTGGTGATAGGCCAGAATGCATCTGGTAAAACGAACCTCATCCGGGCAATTCTCGATGTGACGACAAACTATTACCCGCCAAATCTCTTTGCCGCTCAGCTGGGTTACGATGCAACATTTGTCAATGCGGATGCGGAGAGACCTGAGGCAGAATTCGAATATATCTTTGCCATAGGCGGCCGCACCGTCAGTTATGGATATGCAAAGAACTCAGATAGGCAACTAACGCGAGAACGCCTCGAAGTTGATGGCACCCTAGTGTTTGATTACTCCAATTCGGCAGAGAGGATGGTGAAAGAGAATCTTTCCTTTATCGGTGCAGAGACTGCCAACCTTAGATTCTCGGGAGACTATTCCAGCATGCTTGCCTATCTGTCAAGCAACGTGTCTGCGGAAAGCGACGGGATTCTATCGTCCTTGCGTCGATATACAGCGCGAATCATACCTATCGTACATGTTGGGGAGTCTGCTAGATCACAAACGAGACGCATACTCGCAGAGGTCATACAATCCAATAGGGTGGATGAGTTAGAAGTATTCCTGTCACGCTTTGGAGTCGAGGAGCACCTTTCTGTGTACGAGGATGCCGATGGGAGTAAGGCTCTGTATTGCCTTCATCGAAGGCTGATTCCGTTCTCTGAATGTATGTCAAGTGGGACGCGTACCCTCATTAACCTGTTCTATGCGTATGAGATGCATCCCCAGGGGTCAATATACCTTCTCGATGAGTTTGATGCGTACTGTCATTTTGAAGTGGCTGAGGATCTTATTCGATACTTCGGAAAAGCAACCGGGTGCCAAACTATTGCAACCACGCATAACACTAGTCTGACGCGAAACGACGTCATGCGGCCTGATTGTATTTTTAAGTTTGGTGCAGATGGGGCGCTCAAGCCCCTGTCGGAACGCACTTCGAGGGAGCTGCGTATAGGTAACAATGTCGAGAAGCTCCTTAGAAACGGGGAGTTCGACTAGGATGGGCGGCAAGGGCAGAAGCATTCTGCTTGTCGTTGAAGGTGTGAGCGATGAGCCAAAACTGGTCCAGTCGCTCTTTGAGTGTCTCGTTCCTGACGCCGATCGAGTCGTGCATCCGTACGGGACAAACATACATGATCTCATTGAGAAGATCACGTCAGAATATGGGGGAGACTACGAGGATATTGAGATTTGTCGAGTACTAGCAGATATGCTCCCCGCCGACGATGAGAAGAACAGACAGCTCCTCCTTTACACCAAGTTTACCGACGTGATTCTCATGTTCGACTTTGACCCACAGGATGATCGTTTTAATCTTCTGGAACTAAGAAAAATGCTTGTGGCTTTTAGAGACAGCACGGACACTGACAAGGGCTTGCTGCTGTTAAACTATCCAGCCGTAGAAGCGGTTAAGGTGGCGGCGGCACTAACGTACGAGGAGTATGTCGAGGAAAAATACGATTGTACGGCAGGTGCCTCATATAAGGAATACGCAAATTCTGTTGTTGCAAACGCGGGAGGCGGATCTCTTTTTGATTTCAGTTGCTATAACGTAAAGATGCTTGTCAGAGCCATAGGACAAACTGTCGGGAAAGCCCAGCACCTTGTGCAGGGCATGTCCCTCGAACGTACTTTTCCAATGCGTCGAGATGGGCAAGCAAGCGCTTCCGAAGCCTGCTTGAGCATTGATCAAGTCGCCGTTTTGGACTACGAATCGACGCTCTTTCTGTCTTCTGGCACAGTCGCTACTTTGAGTATGGGACCCTTCTTCGTTGCGTCTTGGGGACGGGGACTTGATGGTGCATGGAAGTCGTGTTTTGGGGAGTGAGATGACAGCGGCTCCAGAGCAACGTCATAGGCCCCTGGGGGATATGGGCCATCGCGCTGAGCAGTAGCGTGTGATGGTACCGCAACTCAAAACGTTTTTCTTTGTTAGACCTAGATTGACACGAATACATGTTCGCGATATCCCCAATGGCGCCTAGGACGCCGACCAGCCCCTTGCCTCCCAGTACTCCAT
>JAFWLX010000273.1 GCA_017510875.1 Atopobiaceae bacterium
CGACTAGCGTGGGACAATAGAGGGCAGCCCCTTTCTGTTCCTGCATATGGGCTTCCGCCTTGCATGGAACAGAAAGGGGCTGCCCCCTATTGTCAGGGGACGCCTCAAAGCGGCGCTCAGTTCTCGCTAAGCACCGCGCCGTAAGGGCGGAGCGCTTAGCCGAAGCGGAGCCATAACGACACCCGTGCCCGCCCGCCCGTGACCGGGACGCATAGAGCGCCCTCAATCGCACGAGTTTTCTCATCGCTGGGCTCAAAGACCTTGCGTAACGATATACTTTGGCCTTAACGTGTCATCCTATAAACCGTAGTTAAAACGCCGGTAGTGGAAGAGGTGTCGCATGCTGCTTATTCCGTTTCTAATCAAGCCGACTGTGTGGGTGATTCCTGTCATCGCACAGATAATTGGCTACTTCTTCCTGCTGAGGAGGATGGAGCTTGAGTCCATCTTTGCCATCGTGCCCTTTGCGGCCGAGTGGCGTTTGTCAAAGGTGCTCTTCCGTTACCGGCGTTCGTTCTGGCGCCCGTGCGTTATCGCGCTCATCTTTCTCGGCTTTGCCTTCTATCTCAATCCCTTTGATGGCTCTTCCGTTGCGGTGGCAAGGATCTACATCCTCATTGCCTCGCTCATCTATGGCTTCTTCCTGCTCAGGCTCTACTGGCGTCTGACCGGCACCTTCTATGACGGTCTGATCAAACGCATCTTCATGACCTTGCTTACGTGGCTTCTGCCACCGCTTGGCCTGCTCATCATGGCGTTTGGCAAGGCCGAGTACAAAGGTGCGCCCCAGTTCAAGCATGGCACGGCTCACAGCAACGTGGTTACCTGGCTTCTGCGCGCCGGCTTTGTGCTGGTCTCGGCTGCAGAGGTAGTGGCACTTGTGCTTGCGGTGGGCTTTATCACCGTAAGGACCTATCCGCCACGCCTGTTGGCAGACTACATGCGTAACGAGGTTCTCACAAAAACCAAGGATGTCACAGGAACCGGTCGCGCCGTTACGCGTGAGGAGTCCATGGGCGATGCGTACACAGCACTTGACACCATGCCCACAACCCGCGAGAAGTACTTCCCCAATCATTCGCAGGACAAGAGCGTTGTGGTCCTTGAGTACGTGATTGGCTCTGACCTTGAGGACAAGTTTGGCCTTGCATCGGCCAACATCGCCCAGATGATAGAGGCCACCAAACGTGGCTCTGGCCTTACGTTTGTACTGCAGTGCGGCGGCTCGGCACGCTGGTTTACCAAGGGCATCGATGACGGCAGCTATGGTCGCTACATCGTGCACGACGGCAAGCTCGAGAAGGTAGCCGACCTTGACAGTAACATGTGCATGTCTGATCCGCAAAACCTTGCCGACTTTATCAACTGGGGTCGTGACAACTATCCGGCTGACCGCTACATGCTGGCCCTTTGGGACCACGGCGGCGGTCTGAGCTCGGGCTATGGCGTGGACCAGGTCAACAAGAGGACAGACGTCAAGATTCCCATGCTGGCGGTCAACGAGATTTGCAACGCCATTGCCCAGTCCGGCATGAAGTTTGACATAATCGGCTTTGACGCCTGCCTCATGCAAGATCTTGACGTTGCGGCGGCACTTGAGCCCTATGCCGACTACCTCCTGGCCTCCGAGGAGGTCGAGGGCGGTTTTGGTTGGTGCTACACCTCGGCCTTTGGCATGTTGGCAGAAAACCCGGGGATGCCCTCCGAGGAGTTTGGCCACGAGATGATTGCCTGCTACGACCCGTACAACACCATCATCAAGGACAAGGACGGCGAGCCCGATACCGAGTCCACCCTGTCCTTTGTTGACCTTCCCCGCGCCAAGGCGGCGTTTGACCAGTTCAACGGCTTTTTTGGCGAGGCGCGCGAGGCTGTGCGGGCAAGCTCGTCCTCGTTTGCCAACCTGTCCCTCTCGGGCACCAAGTCCTACACCTTCCAGAATGACGAGCAGGTTGACGTCATCGACTTCCTCGAGCGCTTGGGCAATTTGGACTATGAGCACAAGATCTGCTCGGCGGAGGAGATTGCTCAGCTTGTCAACCTGGTAAAGGCATGCGTGGTCTATCGCAACGGCAACTCGGCTGCAGGCGTCAACGGCATGGCGCTGGCGTTCCCCTGCCAGTACATCAACTCGTACAGCGACGTGTACAAGCAGATAGATTCGTTCTCGTTTACCTCGCAGGAAGAGCTGTACAATGACTTCTTCAGCATCATGGCCGCGCAGAAGCAGAAGGCCATGATGCAAGCCGCCGAGGAAGGCGACATTTTGGGCGTGCTCAACAACGCCACAGACCTGACCGATCAGGAATGGTACGTTGAGGGCTTTGAGAACTATGAGACCCAAGACGCGCTTATCGACATCCCGCTTACCGAGGTGGCCGACGGCTATCGCATCGAGCTGCCCGAGAGCGCCTGGGGCATCATTGCCGACAGCCAGCTTATCGTGTACCAGAAGGCCGAGGATGGAAAGCGTCGTTACATGGGCCTTGAGGACCTAGCCAACACTGACGAGAACGGGCATCCTCTGGTGGCCATGGATGGCTTCTGGGTGCACGTGGGCGGACAGCCGGTGTGCTACGAGCCCACTGGCTCGCGCGAGACCGACGAGGGTGTGATCTTCACCGGTACCACCAAGGCAGTGCTCAACGACAAGGTAACGGTCATTCTGTACATCGAGTGGGATCCGGTGACAGAGGGCTCAAACGGACCCATGAAGGGCTCTGTTGTGGGCTATGTGCCAACGGGCGCAAATGACCTGCTTGGCCTGCTCTCGTCGGTTCTGGGCGAGGAGGCAACGGGTGCCATCAGCTCTAAGGCCAAGCAAACGCTTACCACTGGCGACAAGCTCGACTTCCTGTTTGATTACTACGACGAGCAGGGCAATCTGGTAGACACCTCTACCTATGGTTCGGCTAGGGTTGTCAAGGCCGAGAACCTTGAGGTGTCCGACGAGCGCCTGAAGCCGTGCGACGTTGAGTTTGGCGGCGTGCTTACCGACGTGTACCAGCGCAAGATGACCACCGAGAAGATTGAGACCCATATCGACTAGCGTGCGTACACCATGAACAGTAGGGGGCAGCCCCTTTCTGTTCCTGCGTAAGGTTACTGCCTTGCCCTATGGAACAGAAAGGGGCTGCCCCCTACTGTTGGCCTCCCGCTCCACTGGTGTTGATAGTTCGACTGTGCGTCGCCTCCGCTTTTTGCTGTGGGGTGCCATCTGGGGTGGCAGTTGGCTCTCTGGGCTTAAAGCTGCTCCGCAAGCCCTCGCTTGCATGGGATTATAAGAACAGCACATGTGGCTACAAGGAGAGGAGCAATTATGTTCGAGAAGCTGTTTGAGCCGGTAAAAATCAACGCTATGGAGGTGCCCAACCGTCTGGTGTTTGAGCCCATGGGCAACTACTACGCCGAGCTTAATGGCGATGCAAGTCAGCGCGACTGCGATTTCTACGCTGCGCGTGGTGCCGGTGGCTGCGGCTTGGTTATCACCGAGGTCTGCTCGGTCAACCGCACGACGGGTCGTGGCGACGCGCGCAACCTTGTGCTTGACAACGACGAGGCCATTCCCAGCTTCCGCCGTATGGCAGAGGCAACGCAGGCAACTGGCGCAAAGTTTGCAGTAGAGATCTACCATCCTGGCTGCCAGGGCGTTCCGCCCCTGTGCGTGGATGGCATATGCGTGAGTCCGTCGGGCCAGCCGTCCAAGCTTACCAACGCCCCCACACGCGCCCTCACGCACGACGAGGTACTGCAGATCATCGAGGACTTCATCGAGGCGGGTGTGCGTGTGTGGAAGAGTGGTGCCGATGCCGTAGAGCTGCATGCGGCACACGGATACCTGCTTTGCCAGTTCCTCTCGCCTTACACCAACCATCGCGATGACGAGTTTGGTGGCAGCGTAGAGGGTCGTGCCGAGATCATGCGTCGCATCATTGTGGGCATTCGCGAGCGCACCTCGCCCGAGTTCCCCATCATCGTGCGCCTCTCTGCCGACGAGTACCTGCGCTGCATTGGCATCGACGACGGCATTACGCTGCCGCTGGCTGTCGAGTACTGCAAGCTCTTTGAGCAGTGGGGAGCCGACGCCATTGACGTGAGCGCAGGCAACTACGAGACCATGAACTGGGCCTGGGAGCCCGTCGGCTTTGACGAGGGATGGAAGAGCATAAACGGCAAGACCATTGCCGCTGCCGTGAGCATTCCCGTCATCGCCTGCTCGGTAGTGCGTCATCCCGAGACGGCCATGGACCTTATTGAGGGCGGCGTGGCCATGGTGGGCTCGGCGCGCCAGTTCTTTGCCGATCCCGACTGGGGCAACAAGGTGCGCGATGGCCACGCGGACGAGATTCGTCCCTGTATCAGCTGTATGCGCTGCATCGAGAGCCTGATGGCCGCGCACGAGGACCCGTTCTCGCCCATGGTGTGCTCGGTTAACCCCGAGGCTGGCCGCGAGTGCGATCTGGCGCCGCTTGCGCAGGATGGCGACGGTCGTGTGGTGGCCGTGGTA
>JAFWLX010000023.1 GCA_017510875.1 Atopobiaceae bacterium
AGGGTTCGCCGAGACGCCCGAGGAGGTCGCAGCGATGCTGAGCGGGTTCGATGACCTGATATCGCATATGCCGCTGTGATCAACCCCATTGCTCGCTCGCATTTGGCTTACACGCACACGAGTCCTCAAGAGGCACCAAAAAGGCGCCCCGGAACCATGTCCGGAGCGCCTGGAGAATCGCACAATTATGTAGCGGTTCTACTCCCACTCGACCGTAGCGATGGGTTTGGGCGAGAGCTCGTAGCATACGCGGCAGATGCCGGGCACCTCGTCCAGGATGCGGCTGGTCATCTTCTTGAGCAAGGTCCAATCAAGCTCGGGAACCTCGGCGGTCATGACATCCACCGTGTTGATGCAGCGGATGATGCACGGCCAGTCAAAGGCGCGCTTGCCATCGCGTACACCCGTGGCACGATAGTCGGGCACCACACAGAAGTACTGCCAGGGGCGCTCAAGCGTACCGGCCGCCGCGGCTGCGTCAATCTCTTCACGCACAATGGCGTCAGCCTCGCGCAGGGCCTCAAGACGGTCGCGCGTGATGGCACCGGTGCAGCGCACACCCAAGCCGGGGCCAGGGAACGGCTGACGCTCAACCATGTTCTCGGGTAGCCCCAGCTGCTTGCCAACCACGCGCACCTCGTCCTTAAAGAGCAGCTTTACGGGCTCAACCAGCTCCCAGTTAAGCTCCTGAGGCAGGCCGCCCACGTTCACCTGAGCCTTCACGCCAGCCTCGGACTCAAGGATGTCGGGATAGATGGTGCCCTGGCCAAGGAAGCCAATGCCGTCAAGCTTGGCAGCCTCCTCGTCAAAGACCTTGATGAACTCCTCGCCAATGATGTGACGCTTGGCCTCGGGGTCAGCCTCACCGGCAAGCAGGTCGAGGAAGCGATCGACGGCGTCAACATAGATGAGCTCGGCGCCCAGCTGGTTGCGAAACACGTCTATGACCTGCTCGGACTCACCTTTGCGCATAAGGCCGTGATTCACGTGCACGCACACAAGCTGCTTGCCAATAGCTTTGATGAGCAATGCGGCCACCACAGAGGAATCCACGCCGCCCGAAAGGGCCAGCAGCACCTTGCCGTCACCTACCTGCGCACGCATGGCCTCGACGGCCTCCTTGATAAAGGCGTCAGCCAGCTCGGGCGTGGTAATGCGAGCCATGTCGTCGGGACGCTTGTTGCTGGAAAAGTCCATAGGTTCTCCCTCCAAGGGTTGGTTTAGGAACTGTCAGATGATTACCCGCGCAATTTGGCGAGGCCCACGCGAGCGCAGGCGGCGGGCGGAGGAGGGAGTCGTACTGGGCGTACGTCGACCGACGACAACCGACGGATGCGCCGTGTGGGGCCGCCCAATTGTGCAGGTAATCATCTGACAGTTCCTCAGCACGCAAACGAGTATAGCGAAGCGGTGCCGCTTGCCTGTTAACAGTCTGAGAACCACCGAACCGTAATAAAGAGGGACTTACAGAGAGCGAATACGTCGCGTGGGCTGAGGAAGTCTTCACCAGTTTAAAAGCCCTGCTAAAATGCACCGCCTCGGCCACCGCCAGAGAAGCCTCCCCCGCCTCCGCCGGAGAAACCACCGCCACTGCCACTTGAAGAGCTGTCGCGCGAGCTTGCGGTGTCTGAGCTGGACACCTCATGAGAGAGCTGCGACGAGGACTCACGACAGCCCAACTCCACCGAGCGGGCAACCAGAGCAGCCGGTGCTGCAAGGTCGCGCTCGGCGCCACTCGCATACCACTGACCGGCAGAAAACGCAGGACTGGCAAGCACCTGTGGCGCGTGCACCCGCAGCTGATCAATCACTTTGTCCGCCACGCCCAGCACCGTTGCCATCTCTAGCAGACGGTTCCACAAAACCACATCGCCAGGAATGGCCTCCTCAAGCCGCGTGAAGTCCTCAAGCCAGCGCTTCAATGCCTCCATCTTGGCTTTTATGTCCACCGCCTCCTGCGAATACACCACGGTCGGCGTGGAGTCGTCAACAAAGATGCAATAGATACCAGCTACAAAGAAGCACAGGAGGAAGGATGCTATCAGCAGTTTCTCAGGGCTTCCCGCCAGCGCACCAGCTATGCACAGCACTACGCCAAGGAAGAAGTCCGCAAGGGCCAGGACGCCCGGAAAGAGCCCATGCTCGTCGCTTGCCACAAACTTGCGCTCGTAGTAAGCAGAACGCACCGCATCTGACCACTTGTCGTAGCCGCCCTCATAGGCCTTGGGCCAGCGTTTTGCTGTCTCGTCAAAAAACGAGGTCAGCACGTAAGGCTCACCCGAAGGCCCCAGCAGCGATTCGTCGATGACGTGCTTGTGCTTGTCGCCCACCACATCAAAAAGGAAGCTGAAGGCTGCATCATCTATCTTCTTGCTACCAACACTTGGGTTGTCGGCAGCCTTTGCGCCACCAGCGTTGCACTTGGACAGGCGCCATTCGCGCTTGCGCTCCTTTTTGCCGCGTTTACCCTCGCTTTCATTCCATACCGCGTCCACACCAATCCTGCCCTGGTCAGTAAGGCGCATGAGCGTGGCAGTAAAGTCCTCGGACTTCACCTTTCCACCCTTGTAGAGCATGCCCAAGACAGCAGGGTGGTCGTTTGTGGGAACGTCGCGATAGTACTTGTCGGCAAACTGAGGCTTGGGGCCCCGCGACTTACAGTAGAGCTTGTAGATGTAGTTGATCAGCATGGTGACTAGCCCAAAGAGCGCCATGAACGCCGGAATGCCGTAAACCACCAAGCGTGCATGCAGACGCTTGGCGTTGGCGTCTTTTACCCATTGCTCCTCTTCGTCAAGGATGCCCTGGAGACGAACGGCGTCGGTGGCCCTTGTCTGGGACAGCCAGGCGGCAGGAAACACCACGCGGGCCTCGAGGAACTCGGCAGCGCCCACCCCCGGCGCAAAGAACAGGGCACCGTCATCGGTTATGTCTACCGTAGCATCAAGGGGTCCGTGACCCCATGCGCGCACGTTGTAACCGGCAAGCACCTGCTCGTCCTGTGGCACCGGCAGATGAACGGTTGCCGTCACGTTATGCCACTCCACACCAGAACCAGCATCTGCAGGCACGTACTGCCAGTAAAGCTCCCCCACATCCACCCAACGTGTAGCAAGGTTGGGCATCTCGTAGGCTACCTGGTATGTCACCGTCTGGTCGCTCGCCGGCCAAAAGATCCTAAGGTGGAGACAGTCATCGTCCTCGGTGAGGCTGTAGGTCCCCGAAAAGTCGGTGGTGGGCGTAGGGTTGGAAGGTGCCTGCGCGAGCGCAACCTGTTTGCCATCCATCAGGACAGCGACCGACACCACGCTTGTGTCTACCGATCGTCCCTCGTACGTACCGCGCGGTATGTCCCATAAGACTCCATTGAAGCTTCCGTCAAAAGAGTAGGTATGGCGCTCAACTACGCCCAAGCTTCCATCCGCCGCCACGGTGGCGTCAATATCCACCCGTTTGACCTCGTAGCTTTTGGTCAAGGCAGGACATGTTGCCAGCAGCACGACCAGCAGGGCAAACAAGACCGATGCCAACCTTTGAGTGCGACGCAAGCAAGAGGAAGCCATGTCACGTCCTTAGACAGAAAGACAACAGGGATGGCGGATGTGACAGTTGGGGACAGGCACCATGTGACAAATTGTC
>JAFWLX010000274.1 GCA_017510875.1 Atopobiaceae bacterium
AGTTCTGCTTATCTACAACGACGGCCTCATTGATTCGTTTGACACCATCTACGATCCCACCCAGGAGTATGCGCACGCCCAGCTGATGACCTTTGTCGAGGAGGACGAAGACCACGAGGGCCGCTTCACGTGCGGCATTGACCTCGTCCCCATCATTCACACCGGTGCGCACGAGCAGCCCAACATTCGTCGCATCTGCGAAGCCACCTTTACCTCTGATTATCCACACGGATCGCGCCCCTCTATTCCAGTGGTCTGCTCGATGATTGACGGTCTTGAAAAGCTCATCGTTGACGGTGCCGTCATCTGGGAGGGTGAGCCTGCGCTATACATCGCGGATGGCAACTACGAGAACGTATTTGTGGAACGCAGCGAGCGCATCTAGCAAACTGGCCCTTATAAGAAGAGGCGGCCCCTTGCGATCTGCTGAGGAAATGAGCGGCAGCTCACCTCATGCCAGAGAACAAGGGGCCGCCCCTTCTTATAAGGGCAAACGTGGCTTTGGGGACTGCCCTTTGATCCATGGGACGGACCCCAAGATCACGCGAGTGAGCGCTAACGGTAGGATATGTCAGGTGGACGGTATATTTGCTCAAATGTCTACTTTTCACTGTACATTTGAATCGAATCGGCTATAGTTAAGTCAACAAAAAGAGCTGCCAAAGTGGTAGCCGACCAAGGGGGTGATGCCAATGTACAGTGAAGAGAATCACAGGGATTCCGCGGAAGACATTGCGCGCCCCATCTTCGTCTAGAGCCGCTTAAAAGGGCTTCGTAAGCGATACAGGCATCGCAAAGTCAGACAGAAATCGACAGACGGCAGGTCCGATGTCTCCGCGTAGAGTCTAAATCACGTAGGCGGGCATAGTAGTGGGTGTCCAGCGAGACGTGCATGCAAGGAAGCGACAACGCCCATGAGTCGCACTTCCCGAGAAGGCGGCTGACCTGTAGGGGATGATTCCAAAGGGCTAGGAGAAGCCGAATATACGGCAACCAAAAGCTTCAGGGGACGATGTAAACATCGTCCCCTTTCTTGTGGGCTAAGGTTTTCCTACTCCTCGCATCCCTCTTTGGTCAGCTCTCCTCGCACCACCTGACGCAAGTACTCTTCTGCATCGGCCATCTTCTGAGGATCGCCTTGCGTTCTTGCCGCGCGAAAGGCATTGAGCGCCTTGAAGAAATCCGTTTCCAGGGGGTTCTCTTCCTCATCTGTCTGACTCTTCTCGCTGTCCTGGTCCTCCTCGCCGACAAAGGCCGTGTTGAGGCCCGTCTGACCGAGCAGGCCCTTGAGCTGGGCAGCTAGCTCGTCGTTGCTTTGGCTCATATGCATCTCCCTATAGACGGCTTCTGAAAACCATACCAGGCTCGAATCAATGTCCCATCATGCACATGCCACCCGTGCTTGGGCGGTTTCTGTCACTAAGGACATAGCTTGAGGCTGAGTTTCTCATGTTGCATTCAAAAAGCTCCATCTCGCCGTCTATGTAGGGTTGATACATGGCATCAACACCACTCGTCAGACCAGAGACACCGTCGCAGTCATCGCCCCAGGCAAGAGCCTCCTGAACAATGCGCAGGCGCTCCTCACGCGTAGTGTCCTTGATAAGCTTGCTTCTGGACATAGCTCCTCCTTCTCGACTCAACTTGATAAGAATACGTCAAATCGGGACGCCGCGCCGTAGCTTTCCGCGATTGGGAGGCTTGGCATCCTGGCGTTGCGAGCAGAGGAACATGTTGTTAGCTTTCCTCGCGAAGGACACTTTCGTGCGTGGCGATCTCTTGCTCTCACGATTCTTCAAGCTTGCACAAATCATCGCTTGACTATTACGTTACGTCATAGTTCATACTTCGTTGCGAGGTGAAAGAGATGGAACCAAAGACCTACAAAGCAAGTGAGCTTGCGCGACTAAGCGGCCTCAGCGTTCGCACCCTGCACCACTACGACCAGATTGGGCTGCTGGTCCCCCATCGCGACGACAACGGATACAGGCGATATGGGACGGGCGACGTAAGCCGGCTTCAGCAAATCATGCTGTGGCGAGCGTGCGGGATGGAACTACGTCACATTAAGGAGCTGCTGGACAACGGGGGCTATGACGAGCGCAGCGCCCTAGAAGATCAACTCAGGGCATTACAAGAGCAGCGCGAGCAGATTGACGGCGCCATTCGCAACGTGCGGGAGACGCTTGAAAGCTTGGATAAGGGAGTGAAGATGAACGACCAGGAACGATTCGAGGGGCTAAAGCAGAAGGTCATAGAAGACAACGAGCGTACTTTTGGCAAGGAAGCCCGTGCACTGCACGGCAGCCAGGCGGTTGATGATGCCAACAAGGCGCTTGCCGCGATGGACGAGGAAGCGTGGAACGATATGAATGCCTTGGAAGAGCAGATCAAACAGCTTCTGACCAAAGCCATGGCTTCCGGCAACACGTGTGGCCTAGAGGCACAGGAACTTGTTCGAGCCCACGCACGCTGGCTGTCGCTTCATTGGGGAAAGGGCGCCTACAACGCAGAGGCGCATCGGGGTTTGGCAGACGGCTACCTTGCCGACGACCGCTTTGTCAGCTACTACGATGGCGCATGCGGGGCTGGGGCAACCAAGTTCTTGCATGACGCAATTCATCAACTGGCGTAGAGACAGACAGGTTCCCGGCCTGTGAAAAGGGGTCGAGCTGGATAGGCTCGACCCCTTTCTTGTTGCAAAGTTGCCAGTGCGATCTTACACGGCGCCTACAGCGGCTATCCGCCCAGGTATGCCTTGCGCACGTCGTCATCAACCAGCAGCTCGGCCCCTGTTCCGGTCTTTACCACGCGGCCGGTCTCGAGCACGTATCCACGATCGGCAATCGAAAGCGCCATGCTCGCGTTCTGCTCGACCAAAAGCACGGTCGTGCCCATCTCGTTCACGGCCTTGATGATGTCAAAGATCTCCTGAACCAAGATCGGGGCAAGGCCCATGGAGGGCTCGTCCAGCATCATGAGCTTGGGCTTGGACATCAGCGCCCTGCCCATGGCCAGCATCTGCTGCTCGCCACCAGAAAGCGTGCCAGCACGCTGGTTCCTGCGCTCCTTCAGGCGCGGGAAGCGCTCGTAGACCACCTTGCGCATCTCGGCCGACTCCGCGTCGGTTCGCGTGAACGCACCCATCTCGAGGTTTTCGCGCACGGTGAGGTCCTGGAACACGCGCCGGCCCTCGGGGCACAGTGCGATGCCCTTGGTGACCATCTTGTGGGCAGGAACGCCCACAAGGCTCTCGCCCTCGAACTCTATGCCGCCCGTCCTTGGCTTGAGCAGCCCGGCGACCGTGTTGAGCGTCGTCGACTTGCCAGCGCCGTTGGCACCGATCAGCGTGACGATCTCGCCCTGGTTGACCTCGAACGACACGCCTTTGACCGCATGAATCGAGCCGTAGTACACGTTGAGGTCGGTGACCTTTAGCATTGCCATGGCTGCCCCCTAGTCCTGCTTGCCGAGGTAAGCCTCGACAACCTGCGGATTTGCCTGAATCTCCTCGGGCGTACCCTTGGCGATGACCTTGCCAAAATTGAGCACCACAATACCCTCGCAGATGCCCATGACAAGGTCCATGTCGTGCTCGATGAGCAGCACCGCAATCTGGAAGTCGTCGCGGATCTTGACGATGTTGTCCATCAGCTCTTCGGTCTCTACGGGGTTCATGCCCGCAGCAGGCTCGTCAAGCAGCAGGAGCTTTGGCCCCGTGGCAAGCGCGCGCACGATCTCGAGCCTGCGCTGGGCACCATAGGGCAGAGAGCCCGCAATGTCACCGGCGTGGTCGGCCATGTTGAACACGTCAAGCAGCTCGAGCGCACGGTCGTGGAACTCCTTCTCAGAGAGCCAGTAGCGCAGCAGGCGGAAGATGCCGCTCCACATGCCACATTCCACCTGGTTATGCAGGCCGATCTTCACGTTGTCCTCAACGGTGAGCGAATCGAACAGACGGATGTTCTGGAATGTGCGCGCAATGCCCTCACGGCTCACACGTGCAGTGTCCATGCCAGCCGTGTCCTGCCCGTCAAGCAGAATGGTTCCGCGTGTGGGCTGGTAGACCTTGGTGAGCAGGTTGAAGACAGTGGTCTTGCCGGCACCGTTGGGACCAATGAGTCCTGCAATCTCGGTCTTTCCCACCATAAGGTTGAGGTCGTCCACAGCCTTGAGGCCACCAAAGTCTATGCCTAGGTGACGGCACTCGAGCACCGGCGTGAGCAGCGCATCTCGCTCGGGCACAAGGTAGTCGTTGGGAGGCGCAACCATTTTGGTGCGCGCACGAGAGCCGTGACCCTTCTTTGAATCAGCCGACGGCGCTGGCTCTGCGGACGGCGACGACACCGCGCCCCGTGCCGCTCGCTCGCTCTGGGCCTTGTAGGTACCTTCGGTGCGTTTTGATTCGCTCGAGACCTCGTGGGTCCTGTCGTCACGCGACATCAGGCCTCACCTCCCTCTGCGGCGTCATCAATTACATCGTCATCGCGCATACGCGCAAAGCGCGACTTCATCGAATCGACGGCCATGCGCACTTGCTCGTTGTTGGAGAACAGCATCACCGCAATGAGTACGATGGCATAGATGAGCATGCGGTAGTCGCCAATGAAGCGCAGCTTCTCGGGCAGGATGGTGAGCAGCGCAGCGGCGATGATGCCCCCACGGATGTTGCCCATGCCACCCAGAACCACAAAGACCAGAATGAGGATAGAGGTGTTGAAGTCAAACTTCTTGGGAACGATTGACGAGAAGTTCATGGCATACAGCGCCCCCGCCATGCCGGCAAGGGCAGCCGCCACCACAAAGGCCATAAGACGGTACTTGGTGGTGTCGATGCCCACGCTCTCGGCGGCTATGCGATTGTCGCGCACGGCCATGATGGCACGGCCCGAGCGGCTGTTGACGAGGTTGGTCACCACAAAGAGCGTGAAGAGCACCAGCAGAAAACCCGCCGTAAACGTAGACAGCTCGGTAATGCCCACAGCTCCCTGCGGGCCGTTGATAAGAACCTTGCCGCCGTTCATACCCAACGATGCAACGTCCTTCATAGAGAAGTGAAGCGCACCGTCATAGCCCACATAGAGGTTGTTGAGCAGATTCTTGATGATCTCGCCAAATGCCAGGGTCACGATGGCAAGGTAGTCACCCTGCAGACGCATGACGGGGATACCCACCAGAACGCCAGCAACGGCAGCAAAGATGCCCGCAATCACCATTGACACCAAGAGACGCAACGGACCAAAGGGAATGGCGGGCGCCAGCACCTGCGCCGCCACCAGACCCGTAAAGGCACCAACGCTCATAAAGCCGGCATGTCCCAACGACAGCTCGCCCGAGATACCCACCACCAGATTGAGCGAGATTGACAGGCTGATGTAGGCACAGATGGGTACCAAAAGGCCCACCATCGAGCTTGAGATGGCATGCAGAGACAAGAGTGCCTGCATGATTGCATACGCCACAATGATCAGCGCATAGGTGATTAAGGTATCTCTTGAGGCCTTGTCCATGCCTTTGAATCTTTTCATCATGGGCTACACCTTCTCGCGAGTCTCTTTGCCGAGCAGGCCAGCAGGGCGGATAAGCAGCACCACAATGAGCACCGCAAAGACAATGGCATCGGCAAGCTGTGTGCCAATGTAGGCCTTTGCAAAAATCTCGATGATGCCTAGCATGATGCCGCCAAGCGCCGCACCCGGAATGGAGCCGATGCCCCCAATGACGGCCGCCGTAAAAGCCTTGATACCAGGAAGCGAGCCCGTGGTGGGCATGAGCGTGGGGTAGGTAGAGCACAAGAGCACGCCCGCGATAGCGGCAAGACCCGAACCGATGGCAAACACCATCGAGATGGTGGTGTCCACATTGATGCCCATAAGCTGTGCCGCGCCCTTGTCCTCCGAGCAGGCACGCATAGCCTTGCCCATCTTGGTACGTGTGGTAAACAGCGTGAGGCCAACCATGATGGCCACGCATGCCAGCACCGTAACTATCGAGATGGGGCTCACCGTAAGCTGCCCATCAAAGAGCTTGATGGAGGGAAGGTCGAGCACCGATCGAAATGCCTTGGGATCGGCACCCCACACCAAAAGCGCCATGTTCTGCAAGAAGTAGCTCACACCAATGGCAGTGATGAGCACAGCCAGAGAGGGTGCCCCACGCAAGGGCTTATAGGCAAGACGCTCTACCACAATGCCTAGGCAGGTGCAGCCCACAATAGAGAGCAGCACCGCCACTAGCGGTGGCAATCCCAAATTGTTCATGGCTATGAAGCAGATGTATCCGCCCACCATGATGACGTCGCCATGGGCAAAGTTGAGCATCTTGGCTATGCCGTACACCATGGTGTAACCCAAGGCGATGATGGCATAGACGCTTCCCAGGCTGATACCGTTAATCAGGTTGGAAATGAAGCCCACAGTCCCTCCTATCATTTGCTTGATATGTCCTAAGACATACGTAAAACCTCTTGGTAGAACAGGCGGAGACCGTCACAGGACGGCCTCCGCCGCAGGCACTCGTATGAGGTGGTGCCTACGCCTCGTCCAGCGCCTTGTACACGCCGTTCTCGATGACAACGGCCTTGGGGCTCTTGGTTACCTCGCCGGTGGTAGACCAGCTGGACTCACCAGTCAGACCGCTATAGGTGAAGCTGGAATCGGTGAACTGCGTGATGAGGGCGTCGCACATGGCATCGGTGGCCATGTCCGGCGTGATGTTTGCAGCCTGGATGGCCTGAGCGATGGCCTTGACGCAGTCGTAGGCATCGGCAGCAAACTGGTTGGGATCCTCGGAGGAGCCAGAGGTCTTCTTGTAGG
>JAFWLX010000275.1 GCA_017510875.1 Atopobiaceae bacterium
GTACTGCCGCAAATTACTTAGCAACTTTCTAATGATATCCATGTGCTCTCCTCCCCAACGTTGCACTCCCTATTCATAGCACGTATTGGTACCATGACAGATGAGACGGACGTCATCAGTCAGTTTTAGTTGGTAATCGTTTGGTGCCGTTTTTGGTCACAGCGGAACAGCAGGGGGCAGCCCCTTTCTGTTCCACAAGGCAAGGTGGCAACCCGTTTAAAGGAACAGAAAGGGACTGTCCCATGCTGCTCCGCTACGGTTTATAGGGCACAAACGGCAGGAAAGGATGCTCACGGTGAACAAGATGTTGGTTGTAGGCATTGCAGGAGGTACCGCAAGTGGCAAGACAACCATCGCCAAAAAGATAGCGGAGCTGTTGGGAGGCAACGTTGCCCGCATTGAGCACGACAGCTACTACCGCGCACATCACGAGCTGACCTATGACGAGCGCACGCAGCTTAACTATGACCATCCTGACTCGTTTGAGACCGAGCTTTTGGTGCAGCATCTTGAGGCCCTGCGACGCGGCGAGAGCGTAGAGGTGCCCGTGTACGACTACTCCATCTACGACCGCACGGACCAGACCATTACCCTGGCTCCGCCACGTGCGCTTATAGTTGAGGGAATCATGATCTTTGAGCACCCCGAGCTGCGCAAGCAGTTTGACCTTAAGGTGTTTGTGGACTGCGATGCCGACGTGCGCATCCTGCGCCGCGCGCTGCGCGACGTGCAGGAGCGTGGACGCAGCCTAGAGAGCGTAGTCAACCAATACCTAGAGACGGTAAAGCCCATGCACGAGGCCTATGTTGAGCCCTCCAAGCGCCACGCCGACATCATTGTGTCCACGCTTGTTGATTGCACACCCGCCATTGACGTGCTGAGCCGATACCTTAACGACTACACCAAGAAGTCGTAGCCATGAAGGCCATCTTCCTGGACATTGACGGCGTCATTGCCACACCCACCAGCGTGCGGCTCAACTTCTTGCTTGGGCGCGGGCCTGCCAACCAGTGGTACGATGCGGTCTCGCTGGACTACCTGGGACGATTGGTGCGTCAGACGGGAGCGGTGGTGGTGCTCGCCTCTACCTGGCGCGAGGACCTAGAGCACGAGAATCCCTTGTCGCGTGCCATCATGGACAACCTGTTTGAGCAGCTTGACCGCGTGGGGGCACCCGTATTTGACATGACGCCAGTGCTGCACAGGGCCGACCGATCGGCCGAGATTGGCGCCTGGCTCGATACGCACCCCTGCGAGGCATACGTAATCTTTGACGACCTCGCGCACTTTGACGAACGTCCCGAGGTATGCGAGGGCCACCTCGTGCTGATTGATGAGAGCGACGGAATACGCTACCAGCACTTCTATCGCGCGCTGGAGATCCTGGAGCGCGTCTGACTCCGGTGATTGCGCCAGGGGGTTCGGGGGCGCTGCCTCCCACAGACCGTCCGGGCGGATACCCTCGGGACTCCGCTTCGGCTAAGCGCTCCGCCCTTACGGCGCGGCAGCTGCGGAACTCGGCTGCTGCGCAGCCTCAAACAGTCCTCGCTCCCGCCGCGCCGACGGGCGGAGCAGCCTCAGAAGTCGTCCCGAGGGTATCCGCCCGGACGGTCTGTGGGAGGCAGCGCCCCCGAACCCCCTGGCGCAATCACCGGAATCACCCTGCGATAAGCGCGACCGCCACGTCGTTGACGTTGGTGCCTGTGGGACCCGTAACGATAAGGCCGTCAACTGCCTCAAGCGCATGATATGCGTCGTTATCCGCTAGGACCTCGTACACATCAAGGCCAGACGCACTCAGAGCGTCCAGCGTATCTCCGTCAACGTAGCCACCAGCGGCATCCGTTGGCCCGTCGGTGCCGTCCGAACCCACCGAGAAGACACAGGCAGACAGGCCCGCAATGCCAGGCGCGGCGGCAAGGGCCAGCTCTTGGTTGCGGCCACCCAGACCCCTGCCGGTCAGGCGTACCACAGTCTCGCCTCCCGCAATATAGGCCAGCTTTGCACCGTTGCCCACGTGGCTTCTGCATATGCTTGCCAGCATAGATCCTGCCTCCCTTGCCTCACATGAGAGCTGATCGGTGAGGTAGATAGGCTCGTATCCCAAAGAGGCACACTGCTGGGCTGCTACAGAGCATAGCTCGCGTACGCTGCCCGTGATTATGGTTGTCACATTGTCCAGCTTTTTGGGCGTCTCGCGCATAAGAAGCTCGAGGGCCTGAGGTGACAGGCTTAGGTGGTACTTCTCCACAACGGCCATGGCCTGGGCACAGGTTGATGTGTCGGGATATGCGGGACCGCTGGCAATCATGTCAAGCGGGTCGCCCAAGATGTCGCTCAGGACAATGGCAAGCACCTTGGCGGGTGCACAAGCCTGAGCAAAACGGCCGCCCTTTACCGCCGAGAGGCGCTTGCGCACGGTGTTCATCTCAACGATGTTGGCTCCACATGCCAAAAGCTGGTTTGTAATGTCCTGCAGTTCTTCACCAGGGACGAGGGGCTTCTCAAAGAGCGCCGAGCCACCACCAGAAAGCAGGAAGATAACGGTGTCGTTATCGCTTAAGCCCTGCACCAGGTCCAGCACCTTTTGTGTGGCAGCATAGGAGTTCTCGTCGGGCACGGGATGGCCCGCCTCGTAGCAGACCACACCAGGAATATCCCCTTTTACGTGGCCGTACTTGGTTACCACCACGCCTGCGTCCACATGTCCAAGACAGTCAACGGCAGCCTTTGCCATCTGCCAGGCAGCCTTACCCGCAGCCACAAGCAGCGTTTTGCCCGCATCCGACTGATAGCTGCTCAGGGCCCTCTGCACCGCCTTGTCGGGCAATACGGCTTTAATGCTTGCCGCCACAATCTGGTCTGCATCCTTGCGTAGCGCCTTGTTCACAACGAACCCTCTTCCCATCTGCCATAACACCTATCCACACCCTACTTTAGCAGGGTGTGGCAGCGTGCAGCGTGGATTGGGGGTTGCCCAACTCCGCACCCTTTACCCTTAAAGTCAGCCACAGCCGCACGGTCTTGATGGATAATGACCATGTCTATTGGAACTGCTTAGACGTATCAGGCAATTCTTTATAACGCAAACAGAATAGGTTGTCGTTAGAAGGAGGATGTTCATGCATCGTAGGTCACCACATCTATTATTTCTGCTTATACTTACGGCGCTTATAGCGTTTGCTTTCTCGCCGCTAATCGCTTTGGCTGAAGAGGGCAACCTAGTGGCACAGGATGCTACCGACAACACCCTTCAGCTGGTTGAGGGCGATATTGTGTATGACTTTGTCCAGCCGGGCACGCCGTGTGTCTCAAGCGACCCCAGCATTGCCTGGGTGGACGAGAGCGGCAACCTTAACGCACTCAAGGTAGGCACGGCCACCATCACAGATAACGAGCAGGTAGAGCATACCGTTATCGTCTCTGACTACACCGACGGCACGCCCGTTGTGGGCCGCCTTAAGATCCTGGCACGCTACAACGACTCCATGCAGTTCTATGACGGCCATGTCTACCTGCTGTTTACCTCATACCAGGACGGCGTGACCGTAAGCGTGCCCGACCTCTACGGAGCCTACGAGATTTCTGACCAATACTATGCAGACATCAACGAGGACATTGCCAACGGATCAAACCACACTGGCACAGACACCGACCGGTACTTCACCTTTAACGACGACCTTACTGCCATGACGCTCAACCGCGGACAGATTGTGACCATTGGCATGTACCGCGACTTTGACCTCTCGGTATTCCAAGCCGCCCTGGGCTGCCTGCAGAACAGCACAGCCTGGGCCAAGATTGTTGCCGGCGGCAAGGAAGGCGTCGTCCTTTCCCTCTTTGAGTTCCTCAACACCGGCAAGATCACCGCTGACGAGGCCTTTGCCAAGCTGATGGCCGTTCTGGACGAGCTTGGCATTGACAAGACCGAGCTAGTTAACGGCGTTGTTGAGGGCGGCGTGTGCTTCAACCGCGAGCTGTACAACCAGAAGCTTGAGTACGACCAGTTTGAGAACGTCACCTACGAGCTTGACATCACAGCCAAGCAGCTGGCCACCATGATGGCCTATCTAGGCGGCAACCTTAACAACTTCTCTGTCCTCAAGAACAGCTGCGCCACGGTGGCCCTGCGCGCCTGGAACGGCGCCATTGGCACCCGCAACGGCGAAGATACGGCCTACAAGCTCGACGCCACCGGCGAGGGCATCTTCTCGCTGATGGATGCTCCCAAGACCGTCCGTGACTGCATCGTCAAGAGGCTTCCCGGTTACTACCTCAACAACTCCGAGGGCGTTGCCGAGCCCGATGCCAGCTTCCAAGATGACACCGGTTGGGTCTACGTGAGCGCGCCCGAGCCCGTCACTCCAACAACCTTTGTCTACGATGACGAATCGCTGGTGATTGACGACACCAAAAGCAACCTGACCTCGCTCGTCAACATCGCCAAAGCCCAGGCCGCCGTTGCCTACAGCATTGAGGGCCAAGAAATCCCCGTTTCCATCGCAACCGAAGAGAGCGATGGGGCAACCACCATCACCAGTGTGGACTTTGACATCAATGGCACAACCGTCTCGCTGACCAAGGACTCTGAGCTTGAAGATGGCGTCTGGTTTAAGGCAACGGTCGCCAATCCCCAGGAGGGCGAGAGCTACTACGTTACCGACGCCGAGGGCAATGCGCTTGCCAGCGAGTACGCCGACGGCAGCCTGAGCTTTGGCACCAGCGCCCTGCCGGTCACCTTCAAGCTTGTGGGCAGCCAAGAGGGCACCCACAACGTACTGGCCACCTCTGTTGTAAACGGCGAGAAAGCCCAGGCTCAGACCGACATCTACTACAAGCAGGGTGACGAGAAGGTTGCCATCGCAGACACCGCCGACCTTGCCAGCGGTACCACCATCTATGTAAAGGCCACGGTGGGCGAGGAGAACCTAACATACGTTCCTACCAGCATGACCCTGAACGACGTCTTCTTCATGGATGCCGAGCACTATGACGCCAAAGAGGACGCCTACGCCACCGCCATGCCCGAGAGCTACGCGACCCTTACGGTCACCTACGAGACGGCCACAGTCGACGCTTCAAGCGAAAACCTTGTTCAGGCCCAAGTCAATGACACGCTTGACGTCACAGACCACGCCGTGCTGTTGATTGGCGGCAGCGAGGCACCCGACGGCCTTGAGTGGGATATCATCGGAAGCCTTGACGAGGACGAGCCCGTAGTCTACGCGGACGACACCCACACCCAGCTTACTGCCAATGCCCCGGGCAGCGCTATTGTCTGGGCACACGCAAAGGGCAACTACAACATTGGCGTGCCCTTTGGCATTGAGGTTGTAGAGAGCTTCGACAGCTTCTATCCCGTCAACTTTGATGACGAGACCGCCAAAAGCGCCACCATCACCTACACCGAAGAAGGCGACGAATACCAGCAGGGCATCCCCTACTCCGGATATCGCGTGCCCGAGGGATCCACCATCTCGATCATTCCTGACAAGGTGGCCGGCAGCGTTATCTCGGAGGTCAAGCAAAACGGCAAGCCCGTGAAGCCTGGCGAAGTCATCACCGTACAGGGCGAGACCACCATCAAGGTTGGCGTACGTGAAGCCCGGATTGACATGCCCTCCAACATTCACCTTGCCTCACAGGATGACACCAAGAACCTGAATGCCAAGGTCAAGTACACCGGAATAATTGCGCAGTTCCTGCCCGTCTACTATGACAGCATCCGCTACGAGTCCTCTGACTCGCTGGTGCAAGTAAGCGAGGACGGCACGCTGAGCGTCACCGGCGAGATTCCCGAGGGTGGCAAGGCCGTATACGTCACCGCCTATGCGGGTGCGAGCAACGACACTGTCTCTGCTCGCTGCAGAGTAACCGTGGGCGACTATGCGGGCGACAAGGTTGTGGGCAAGCTTACCATCTGGGCACGCAGCATCTCTAGTGGCGAGCTGGTTGCGCACGGCGCAGTGGCCTTTACCACCTATGACGACCTAGACCTTGACGCTAGCTTCTACCATTACTACAAGCCCAGCGAGGAATACACCAACCTCATGTACGCCTACGAGGACGACCCCGCAAGCTTTAGCAGCGACCCTGCCCTCTACAACAACAACGAGCTGGAGATTGACGACCGCGAGTCCTACCTGCCCCAGATCTCGCACGGCGCGGAGTCACCTGCCGAGACCCTGCATCTGCGCACCGGTGAGACCATCACCATATCCAACTACAGTTACGATACAAACAATCTCGTCACCATAGCCCGCACGCTTGAGAACGCTACCATCTCGTCAAGCGAAAACGCCCAAGCGCTACTTGAGCAGATGAAGAAGTACTCTGCAGGCGAAGAGATTGACGGAGTCACGAGCTTTGACAGCCTGATTGCCACGCTCGCCGAGATGTATGTGTACTCAAACATGACGGGTCACAACCCTGCAGACGGCAAGTCCGAAGGTGGCCTGGACATCAACCGCGAGATATACAACGAGTTCATGCGCAATGACACCCAATTGCCCAATAACTGGATTTCGGTTGAGATTACAGCTGACGAGCTTGCCGCACTGGAAGGATACATAGCAGATCCCAGCAACAACTACTACTCCCTGTTCGACAGGAACTGCGGAGCGGGCGCCGTGGACATTTGGAACACGATACTGTCCGACCGTCCCGAGCTGGCCATCACCGCCAACCTCACGGGCCTTTCCATCGAGCCGCAGTCGCTCTACTTTGCGCTTGGTGCCATGCGCCTGAAGAGCATTGAGGGCACTACCGGGGGCACCGACTTTTACCCGCGCACGCTTCCCAGCAGGCACACCTGGAGCATCACCGCCGACGGCGATACGCTCACGGCCCTGTGCGGCAAGACCAACATCGAGCACTACCTGGGCAACTGCAAGAACCTGACCGAGGGTGCCAGCGTTAAGGTAAGCGCCACTGCCTGCACGTACGAGGCCGTGGGTCTTGAGGGCCTTGACGAGTTCAACTCCCTCACCGAGAAGGGCGTCGCAGCCAGCGAAGACTTCATCAAGTTCTATCGCACCGATACCGAGGGTGCCACCGAGGGCGGCTCCGAGGTTGAGGTGGGCACCTCCGAGTACGGTTACTACTACGTAGAACTCACCGTTGACGACCAAAGCGCACGTTCTGCGTTTATGCTTACAGAAACATCGTGGCAGCGTTACTGGGGCGATACCGCACTCGACACCGCCAAGGCGGTTGTTGAGGCCGATGACGGACGCGTGTTTGAGCAGGGTCGTGGTGGCGCCGTACTGATAGCCACCATGGATGGCTACTGGGACGCCTTGGCCGCCGCAGGCCTTGCGGGCACCCTTGATGCGCCGGTGCTGATCACCAACAAAAAGTCGCTCTCGGCCCAGACCATGGAAGAGATCGTGCGGCTGGCACCCGAGCGTGCCCTTATCATGGGAGGCAAGGGAGCCGTTTCTGACGAGGTAATGGCCCAGGTAAAGGCGCTTGTACCCAATACAGAGCGCGTATGGGGCGAGTCGGCAACCGACACGGCGGTAGAGATCTATCGCGCGGGCACGGGCTGGTCGGACACAGCGATCATTGCCACGTCCAGCGGCTACTGGGATGCTCTCTCGGTAGCACCCTACGCCTGGTGGGGACATGCACCAATCTTCTTGACGGATGCCAAGGGCAAGCTGGGCAACGCGGCTCTGGCAGCCATTCGCGACGGCGGCTTCAAGCGCGCGGTGATTGTCGGTGGAACCGCGGCCGTCTCGACCACAGCCGAGAGCCAGGTCAAGGGCGCAGGCGTAAGCACCGTGGTGCGCCTTGCCGGTGACACCGCACTTGACACGTCGGCCAAAATAGCCGCCTGGGAGATTGGCGAGGGCATGGGCGTCTCGCACATGGCAGTGGCCACCTCCAGTGGATACTGGGACGCACTAACCGGCGCTGCGGTCTGCGGCAAGCAGGCATCGGTGCTCGTGCTCTTGGGTGGCGACAACGCCAAGGATCCCTATCGTGCCTTTGACGCACTTGCAGACGAAGGCACCGTTATTCACGGCCACGTGCTGGGCGGAGAGGCAGCAGTCTCCCCCACGGCCTGGGAGCATGTGAGCGCAGAGTAGGCATCACATAACGCACGGCACAGCACCCCCTTCGTACGTGATCACGCGCATACGAAGGGGGTGCCTTCTTAGGCTGACACGCGCCTGGCAAGGTCGGCTGCGCCGGCCGTCACCGGACGCGACAGGTCGGGACGGGTGCTGTCACGGCTCCGCTTCGGCTCACGCTCCGCCCTTACGACGCGGCAGCTGCGGAA
>JAFWLX010000276.1 GCA_017510875.1 Atopobiaceae bacterium
CCCCTCACGGACCGGCCGACCGGCGGCCCTCCGAGGCCCTTCTGTCGCGGAACCTTTGCAGCTACCCGCGTGGTCGGTCCACCATGCGTGCCTCACAGTGCAGGTAGACCTTTGCGGTCTGCGGGCGAGTGGCGACCCACTTTTCTTTAATGAATGCCGGAACGCAGTTCATGAGCAAACCAGTAAGGTTGTCAGCTTGTGAGATGGGAAGCATCCTCGAGAAGGATGCATCTGCAATGGCCCGCCAACGCCTGTCTGCCACGCCCCAATCTTCGAGCATCTTGCCCGCGCGTGCAGCGGCACCGTCTGCTGCAAAGGCCTGTCGCACGCGTTCCGCAGACCTAAGGCTCATGGTAAGGTCGGCTCCCAATGTGTCACCCGTGCCATCTGGGGTTGCGTCAAGTTGTAGCTCTAGCACAAAAGGCAGTGCCGCCATTGCCTGCAATCGCTCGAGCATCGCAGCGTCGAAGGCCTCAAAGCCCGCCCGCTCAAGATCGCGCGCCAACACAGTAGGATCGCTTGCGTAGGCATCTCGTCGTTCTTTTGACACAAACGAGCCCACACGGACACCTGAGCCAGCGCGGGCGGGAAACAGGCCTAGATACCAAGGACTCCAGCCCTGTGGCAGACGTCCCATCAAGGCCTGTGAGCTTAACAGGGAGTCTTGCGCACCAAGTGCCTCAAAGAAACCCGGCTCGTTGGTGAGCGGATGACGGTTGAAGTTTACGTAGGCACCTGTTGCCACTTGGCCCGAGCGCAGGTCGTGAGCAAATCCCACGCCAATGCCGCCCGTCTCTTTACCAAAGTACCAGTCAAACAGCGCCTGCATACCAAAGCCGCAGCCCTCGGCAAAACGTTCGCCCGGCTTCACCTGGCCACGGTCATAGTACACGTGCAGGTCAAAACCTGGCTCCCCAGCAAGCGGCGCCTCCAGCCAAAAGCTGGGGTACTCACCTCCTATCAGGCTTTTGTCAAAGGTCTGACATGCCAGACTGGTAATGCCTCCCAAAAGGTCTGCACCATGCCCTTTGTTTGCAAGCTCAACCATGACCTCAAAGACCATCAATGGTGTGGGTATGCTCATTTGCCTAACCTCTATATCTGCGACAGCTGCTTTGGCTGCCCGTATAGCTTATGCTGCCTCGGCAAGCTCTCCATCCTCAACCAATCCCGGCAGCTCGGTCTTGGTAACGCCTTCGCCATAGATGGTGGCCCAGTCGTTTGCCATCGAGAAAGCCGTCCAAGACTCGTCGGTCACCAGCGCGTACTGCTCGGCAGAGTTCTTCTCGTTACCATATTCGCGCACAAGGTCATCGGCCACCACAAGCAGCCCCATTCCGCCGCTTGCCTCGGCATAGTTGAGCATGGCGTAGTCGCCCGAGCTGTTACCAAAGGCCAAGAGCGGATGCGCACCGATCTCGCGGGCAATGGCCAGGACCTTGCCATTCTTCTCGCACTTCTCGCTGCTAAGCGGCTCGCCCATCAGCACCTGCTCGTCCTGCTCCATGGTGTATTTGTAAGGCAGCTCTTCGCCCTGACCTGTGGTGGTGTAGGCCACGTTGGTTGCCACCACATGGTCGGCCGGGATGCCTAGGCGTTCAACCACACCGCGCGTCACCTCGCGCTCGCAGGCTGATACCATCCACACGTCAAAGTCATTGGCGCGCAGGTAGTCAATGACCTCGAGCATGGGCTTGTAGAAGCTCTGCCCATAGGTCATGCCTTCAAAGCCCTCCACGGGCACGGTGTCTAGGAACTCGTTTACATACGCGCGAAACTCTTCGGGCGTCATCCCCGCAAACTCATGGGCAATGGCAATGCGCTTACCGGGACTGTAATCGCTGTTCTTGTTACCGCGCATTGCCTCCCACTGAATCTTCTCTAAAAGCTCGACCACATCGGGATCAGCCTTGTGGTTGGGGTCATCAAGCACGCGATGTATGAGCAGCATATAGTCAACATACATGGGCGCCTTCTCGCTGATGATAGTTCCGTCCATGTCAAAGGTGGCTATGCGTTGCGCGGGCTCTTTATAGTTGGGACTGTTGGGGTCGCATACGTCTTGCACATATGCCACAAGCTCTGCAAGAGAGGCGCTGTTGGAATTCCACGAGGGGAAGGTCTTGGCAATATCTACAGAGGCACCAGCTTTTGCAGTGGCAGACTGCTCCGTCTGACCGTTGTTTCCGCCAGCCTGCTGGGTCGTCTGCTTTGTCTTGATAGTAAGAGCCAGCGCCGTCAAGGTAACACCTAGCAGAAAGGCCATGACAAGCATCAAGATGTCTTTGCTACTTAGTTGCGAACCTGCCCGTTCATCTGCCATGGTACGTGCTCCTTTGGTTTTAGCCGTAAAGCCATCCCTCCTGCATTTGCAGGCTATACCCATAGTTATACGCGATTGTGCAACAAAGGGGCATCGTAACAGCGACTCTTTCTTCTTTTGGTGTTACGCTGCCACCCATCCCCACTGCGTGGATCGGGGGGTCACCCCTCTTCCACGCGTGCAGTTTTGTTTTACCTAGTCAATCGTAAGAATAGAGTCTATGCCCGAAACCGAGAGGATCTCACTGGACGCGTGCGGGACACAGGCGCCGGTCCAGCTCGGTACTGAGCCAGGATTGGCATTTTTAGGTCGCGTGGATTGGGGGATCGTCCCTTATTCCACGTTGAGGACAGGCCGCAGCGTATGTCAATCATCCTGCTTCTTCTTGTCCTGCTTCTTCTCTTTGCGTATACGAGCGTGCAACGCAAGCACATACTTCTCTGGATCGTTCTTGAAGGCCACACACTGACGCCCCTCAAACAGACGCTTATGCGGACATCCGCCTACGCACATGGGCAGCCAAACGCACTCACGGCACTCGTCATCGGGGATGGGGCAGGCCGTATTGAGGTACTTTGTAAGGTTGTCGGGATGTGACGCACTACCTAAAGGATCATGCGGATCCCAATCGTGTGCTGTGCCATAGCTGATCTCGGGTTTGTCAACGGCCTCCCAGCACTTCTGCAGGTTGCCTCTATCATCAATACCTACGCTCCACACGCTGTGTGCCCCGCAGTAGTGTCCCCTACCCGAGCGGAAACGGCCAGCTTCCTGACGGATGCCTATATCACTGGCATCATCGCCACACAGCAAGCCCACTTGACGTCCCCGCTTATCGGCAACAGCGCTACCCGAGACAGGTGCTGGGTAGTATGACAAGTCATTTCCTGACTCCTTGGCAAGCTGCTCGACAAAGGCAGAGAGCTCGTCCATTTGGTCACGGTTGCCCTCATGCACGTTATGGCGAATGTTCACATGGCCGGCAATCTTCACGTTTCGCAGGTTATCTACAATGCGCTCAAAGGTTGGACCGCCTCCGCGCAAATGACGCGTGGCGTCATGAGAGGCTCTTAGCCCATCGATGGTAATCTGCAGGGAGTCCACCTTGTGCTCTTTTAGCATGTCCGCAACGTCTTGCGTGAGCAGGTAGCCATTGGTGATGATGCTTGCCCGGTACTCTCCTCCGCGCTCTTGGGTAAGTGCAATCAGGCGCTTCGAGAGCGCATCAATCACGTCGCACGCAAGCAGCGGCTCACCGCCAAACCAAGTAACGTGTACGCTCTTTACACCAGCGGCATCGATCATGCGCTCGGCAAGCGCCATGACGTCATCCTGCACCTCTTGGCTCATCTTGCCGCGCCCATGATCCTCAAAGCAATAGGGGCAGTCAAAGTTGCATCCCATGGTAGGGCAGATGGTCAGGCCGATGGCATGAGGAGCGGCACACGACGCACGCCCAAGCGTCTCAAGCGCAGCTCGCTCGTCAACCTTGCAGATGATGCCACGCTTTGCAAAGCGCTCAATGATGGGGTGGTTCTCGTCAAGCTCCTCAAGCACCGAGAGGAGGTACATCTCGATGGGCGTGTACTCGGCACAGTTGCCCTTGTACAGATTTGCGATGGCCACCATCCTGGTATCTGGGATGGGCGCCATCAGGTTGTAACGCGAAACATGCCATCCAGCCTCGCCAGCAGTACGTGTTGCCTGGACCTGCTCGGTACTGTCAGCTGTCATGATAACCCCTCTTTATCAGATGCTTTTGCTGATGAATGCGGAGTCTATTGTACGCCGATAAAAACTGCTCGAGGCAAACGCTGGCCGACCCGTGAAAAGCAACGAAACTGGATACTAGAAATCAAGCCTGTCGAGTTGCGGGAGCAACTCTTGCATCAGCCGAATGCTCGTTGCCAGACGCTCCTTCTGCGATTCGCTTAAGCTCTCGCTCTTTTTAGCTTTGATATCAAGCGAATAGCCAAGGGTGTAGACCTCTGAAAGTATCATTAGGCGCTTGTCAATCTGAGCGATGTAGAGGGGGTCCGCATCCTCAAAGTAGCTCCTGAGAATCATGTTCCACAGATGCTTTGCCATCTGCTTACACCTATCCGGCGGCAGGTGTATCTGCTGCGGTAGATAGTTGCTGGCATTCATCAGAACGGAGTGCATGATGGCAAGGTCGAAGGCGGGATGACCAAAGCCCACGGTCTCCATGTCAATGATACAGAGCTTACCGTCGCACACCACTATGTTGCCCATGTGCAAATCACCGTGTAGCAACGTATCTGACGCAGGCATCTTGTTGACAAGAGACACCAGCCGAGCACCAAGCTGGTTGGGAAAAAGCGGCGCAATCTCATACGCCAGACAGGCAAACTTGGCAGCCCAATCTATGCCACTATCTATCGTAGCCGTATGAAGAGTGCGGGTAAGCTCGCCCACAGCGCACCCAATCTCGTCAATCGAGAAGGAGCCAAACACAAAGTGCGTGCCCAGCCCCAAGCCGGTCACGTACTCTACTATCACACCATAGCCATCTGCGACCTTCACAATCTCGAGGGCATCGGGCGTGGGAGCCCCCGCAAGTCGTGCCGCACGATAGACGTCAAACACTTCCTGCGCCTGAGCCAGAGTTGCAAGCGGACGTTCTCTTCTTGACGTACGCAGCAGGAGGTCGTCTCCTAGCCGCCATGGCCCCCAGCCTGGAAGCCCCAGGCACTTGAGACCGTCAGTGTCCATCGCCCGCATTGCCTACTCCTCCTTTGGCGTCCCCTGCTGAGCATCCTCCTCAAGACGCTGGCGCGCAACGAGCTCGGCAAACAGGCCATCTTTGCCAATCAGCTCGTCATAGGTGCCTTCCTCGGCAATGCGTCCGCCATCCACCACCAGAATGCGATCACAGTGACGTACGGTAGACAGGCGATGCGCAATAGCCAAGCGTGTACAGTTGAGCTTGCCAAGAGATTCGCTCACATGTTTTTGCGAGACGTTGTCCAAAGCACTTGTTGCCTCGTCAAACATGAGCACGCTCTCAATCTCGGGCGTGGCCTCTAAGATGGGGCCACCATGTCGAGCATGGGACGAATCTGCGAAATCTGGGCACTCGTACTCATGTTACACGGATATACTTTTCAAGGTCATCAGGGCTGCGCAGCTTCTCCTGAGCGGCCTTGTTGAAGATGGATGAATTCTGCTCCGCCATGCGCCCTCTCCCCTTCCGACGCGTCACGCATCTTGCGGATAGAACTGGATAATCTGGAGGCAACCTAAGATGCGCCGAGCCCTAGTTTGACCGCAGCATCCACGTCGCGCTTTTCATCATAGTGCCTCATCAAATCAAGACTGGGGCTGGAACAGAAGGGCCCTTAGGGAACGAAGGAAGAAGGCCGCCCACGTGATGACAAATCGCGCGGGCGGCCTTGGGATGTCAGTAGAACTAGACTAGGCTTATTTGCCAAGTATAAATGCACCCATTACGACAGCGGCCAAGCCAGCTGACGCTATGCTCAAAATGATGGCAAGTACATAGAGGACCCCCATAAGAACCTTGAGCTTGCCGGTTTTCATGTACCGCGTCGCACACGCAAAGAATCCCCATAGCACCGGAATGGCCAGCGCCGGATAGCAGGCGTAGAAGGTCTGGAGCTCAAGAGTTATGACCGTCAGGTCAAAGAACGCATTGATGATCAACATGAGCAGGCCAAAGAGGTAAAGCAGCAGTGCGGTACGCAGCTTCTCGCTTACCGTCAGGAGCTTCTCGTTGTCATGGATGTTGCGCAATACATAGATGCCAG
>JAFWLX010000277.1 GCA_017510875.1 Atopobiaceae bacterium
ACGCTCTTCCGATCTCACAGCAGATACAAACCCACCACTCCGAGTAGTACGACAAACCAGACAGTCCATGGATAGCGTTTGCCAAAAAGCACAAAGCTCATAACCGGAACAATCAGTATGTACAGGGCTGTTATAAAGCCGGCCTTACCTGCAGTTGTATAAACGATCCCCATCTGTTGAAAGATAGTTGCAAAAGCAAGAAAGGTTCCGCAGCACACTCCTCCGACAAGCGTGCTTTTGGCATATGCTCTCTTCTCTTCAGCATCCGCAAACGTCACTCTCTTGCCATTGAAGAGCGACACCGCCCCCACAAACAGTGCAGATAGTGTCATGCGGGACGCACTGAACGTGTTTGGTTCTATGAGGTCCATCCCAACACGCTGAAACGCAAATGCCGTCCCCCATATGACTGCCACAAGGGTCAGCAAGAGGCTTCCCAAAAGCTGCTTCTTTTCCAAAACGCACCTGCCTTACAGTGTTTGAGCTGGTGTTCCGGTAGGTGCCACCTAGCATGCCCAAAGACCTGATGCCCAATCATCTGCACGTAATCTGGTTGCCCATTATAGTGCGGCCAGACGTATATGTGCCATCGCCACCCGCACATGCCCTTAAGGACAATCTGGGCGTTCCACCCATTGCAACTGCTACCATGGATAGCGATTCAAACCACATTGCGTCCCGCATGCCAAATTGAGGTGCAGCATGATTCGTCCCGTTGTGACCAAGCGTTTCTTTCTGCGGCAGCCAAGCACCGAGGCAACGCAGGCCGACTTGGACATTGCCCAAGACCTCGCCGATACCCTAGAGGCGCACCGCAATGGCTGCGTGGGAATGGCCGCCAACATGATTGGCCAGCGCAAGCGCATCATTGCCGTCATCGACGAGCAAGGTAGCGTTCTAGTGATGCTCAACCCCAAGCTTGAGGAAGCGACCGGTCCATATGAGACCGAGGAAGGCTGCCTGTCGCTCGAGGGTCTGCGCACAACACAGCGCTATGCACGTGTCACCGTATCGTGGCAGGACAGGCAGTTTGAGTCCCACAAAGGGTGCTTTTCTGGACGCGTGGCTCAGGCGATTCAGCACGAGCTAGATCACTGCGACGGCATCCTCATCTAACGTCTGGTTGCCAATGACTCCCCTGATCTAGCGCTTATCGTGCCCGCACGAGAAGGCCGGCGCGGCCACGGGCTTGAGCGGCACGCCACGCAAACGATTGGGCGCAAATGGCATGAGTGGTATGCTGGGTTAACAAGCATCAGACCGCATGCGAAAGCCTAGAAAAAGCGAGGTTATATGGTGCGCATTCTTATGGTCTGCCTAGGCAACATTTGCCGCTCTCCCATGGCGGAATACGTCATGCGACACCTGGTGCGTCAAGCCGGTCTCGAGCGAGAGATTGCCGTGGATTCCGCGGCAACGAGCCGCTACCAAATTGGCGACCTCCCCCACCGCGGAACGCAGAGAGTCCTCGCAGAGCATGGCATCCCCTGCGGCAGGCATCGCGCACGACAGATTGTCCCCAGCGACTACCAGCGCTACGACCTAATCATTGGTATGGATGACGAGAACTGCGAGGATATCCTCTACCTGCTGCGAGGAGACCCGCAGCACAAGGTGCGTTCGTTGCTCGACTGGACAGACCATCCGCGTGACATCGCCGACCCTTGGTATACCGGAGACTTTGAGACGACCTATGCTGACGTGCTAGAAGGCTGCAAGGCCCTACTCATGCACCTCACTCGGTAATGCGACTCCTGCCATGCGAAGGGTGGGACCCATGAAGCGCCAAAAGCCCAAGAAGCGAATGACCCTCTCCGAACACCTCGCGCTGCGAGCTCAGGCCGCCGAGGAGTCCAAGGCGCGTGAGGAAGCGCGTCTAAACAGCATCCACTCCCTTAGGGAGCTGGATGCCCAGGTGACCTGCACTTGCCCGGCTTGCGTCAAAGCGCGTCAGATGAGGAGCAAATCCTCGGAAGTGCCTCACGTGAAAGAAGGAGAAAGATGATCATCGATGAGATCAGGGAAGAGCTCTTTCGCCTGCAGGACACGGGATACCGGGACTTCCAGGGCAAGCTCACTCCCACGGTAGACCCAAAGACGTGCATTGGTGTCCGGACACCTGAGCTGAGGAAGATGGCCAAACAGGTTGTCAGGCGCGATGATGTCGCCGTGTTTCTGCGTGACCTCCCCCACCGCTACTTTGACGAGAACCAGCTACATGCCTTCATCGTCTCGGAGATGAGGGACTTCGCGGCATGTCTGGACGAGCTGGAGCGCTTTCTCCCCTACGTCGACAACTGGGCGACCTGCGACCAGATGTCCCCCAAGGTGTTCACGAAGCATCGCAAAGAGTTGCTTGAACCCATCCGACGCTGGATTGCAAGCGACCAAACCTACACGTTGCGCTTTGGCGTGGGCATGCTGATGGAGCACTACCTGGACGACGACTTTGACCCCGCCTATCCTAAGATGGTCGCTGAGGTTCAGTCGGAGGAGTACTACGTCCGGATGATGGTTGCATGGTACTTCGCAACGGCGCTGGCAAAGCGCTTGGAAGACGCGCTCCCCTACCTGAAGGAACGCCGCCTGGAACCATGGACACACAACAAGGCCATCCAGAAAGCGGTCGAGAGCAGACGCATAAGCCCTGAACAGAAGGACTACCTGCGCAAGCTCAAGGTAAAGGGCAACACGCAATAACGAGGAGGCCAAAAGCACGGCTTCAAGGAAAAGCCCTTGTGTGAGCGATTCCCTCCTCGCACCCTCTTGTGGGACACATTCGTCCCACAACATAAGGGTAGGTTAGGACTGCAAGGCTTCTACCTGTGCATTTGTGTGATCGATTCCCTCCTCGCACCGTCTTGTGGGACACATTCGTCCCACAAGACAAAGGAAGGTTAGAACTGCAACGGACCCCACGTTATCGATGTACGACAAATCGTAGCGCACAATCTTGTCCACACTGTCGAAAGACACAATGCCCTGCTTTCTGCCTGGCATATGGGCCGCCATGAGGGGCCGCCCATCAAACCTAGCATGCGGAGCGCCCATACATCTACAGCGTGGTAGCAGCTGCTAGACTGAAGGTGACGACCACCGGGCAGCCACTCCCGAGGAGGATGACACTGCCATGTCAGATGCCACAAACTACAATACGAGACGCGCAACCCAAGCAGACGTCCCTGTCATCCTCGACATATATGCGGGTGCTCGCGCATTCATGCGTAGGACGGGTAATCCCACCCAATGGCCCGATGGCTATCCTAGTATAGATGACGTCCTCAACGACATCGAAGAGGGCAAACTGTACGTCTGTGTCACCGGCGAGAAGGTCTTCGCCGTGTTCTTTCTCGCGGACGGTCCCGACCCAACCTACGCGCATATAGACGGAAGATGGCTTAACGATGAACCGTACTCAGTCATTCACCGCATAGCCGCTCGAGTGGGTACGGGTGCGGGACGTTACTGCATCCAGCGCGTCTGCGATAGCGTGCAAAACCTTCGTATTGACACCCACGAGGACAACCTGCCTATGCGCCATGTGCTCAGGAGCCTGGGCTTTGTGGAGTGCGGCACAATCATCTGTAACGACGGCACGCCTCGCATTGCCTACCAACACACGTTAGCGAAGGGGTCTGCATCATAATGGAAATCAGTCACGCAGAGGCAGCCATCGGAGGGCAATGATCGCTAGACACGTCATCGTCCTGCCTTATGACGAGCAATGGGAGAAGGACTTCCAAGCCATACGAGATGAGATAGAGGCAGCCCTCAGCGATATCGCCCTCCAGTACGGCAGTTGGCCCGTCCGTCGTTCTGACGCTACTTTTGGTATCCCAGGCGTACGGTCGTATGCCCGTCCGTCGTTCTGACGCTACTTTGCCCCAAAACGAGGAAAGTAGCGTCGATTCGACGGACTGGCAATTGCAGTCAGACGGCCGATCCGTCGTTTTGACGATGCTTTGCGTCAGTTCTACGTACGGCTGGCTGCTAGTCCGCCAGATTGACGCTACTTTGCCCAAATACGGGGAAAGTAGCGTCAATCTGGCGGACTGGCTATCTGCCGTACGCCTGCGATACCAAGAGCGGCGTCGATCTGGCGGACGGGCAGTCTGCCGTACGCCTGCGATACCAAGAGCAGCGTCAGAATGGCGGACCGGCCGGGCGCCGGTGCGGCAGCGCCACCCCTGCGCCACAGACACGCATCTCGTCCATCCACAAGTCGCGCGGGACAGCCATCAGAGGCGACCCACGCTGGCCTGGCCATGGCAACCCGGAAGCTTTCAGGCTCGAGTCAGCATGGTCTAGCTGCGCAAACTCTGTAAAACTGACTCGCTCAACGCTGCGATGCACGGCCACAGCCAGAGGGTCGCGTATACCAACTACCTCATGCCAGACTACACAGAAGCCGCACAGAGGGCAGGCCAGCTTATTGCAGTGCAGGGCGGCAACGCCGATACCAGCAGAAAAGCGGCCAATGAGTAGCTTAGCGACGCTTTGCAACTATGCAATAAAAACAGGTCAGGGGCTAAGCTCCTGACCTGCACTTTTGTTGGTAGCCCGTACCGGATTCGAACCGGTGATCTCCGCCTTGAGAGGGACCTGCGGCAGCGAGCACGAGCAATGACTAACAGTAAGAAACGGACGTCTGAGCTGGGCCTTTTCGAAAATTGACGGACACTGGGGAGCACGTGGGAAAACCGCCATTCGGGTGGTTTTGCTCCTCATTGTGTCCTGGTTGTGTCCGACTATTAATTAGATATTTGATGCAATTGCTAACTGTCCGCTACAAAAGGCGCTTGCATCGTCACCCCTCAGCCCACATTTGCTAGACGCGCGCGGTTGGTATACCAACCAGTTCATTCAACCATCCCTGCGTACAGGGCACATAGCGCCATGCAATCTCCTTGAACGTCTTGCTCGAGGTCAAGGGTATGCGATCAAATAGAGACCATCCATCCTGACAGCTCTCCACAATGACTAGATGCTGGTCCTTGATGAATGCAAGGTAGCTGTCGAAACCGGGATTCAGTGCGCTGCGCAAATCAAGGGCCTTCGCGAAATCAGAGTAGACTGCATCGCATACGTTGTAGAGGGGGTAGTTAAGATCCCCTTCCGTATAGAGAACGTACGGGAACAGGATGAGAAGATTCTTCCTCGTATGGAGAAGCTTCAGAAATCTCGCGACCTCACGCTCGATATCATCAGCACAGTCTTGTTTGGTGTCGGCATCCCATAGCTTTCGCAGGTTGGATACGCTTTGTTGCCTCAGCGCAACATACAGAATGACGCCTCGCATCGGACCTTCTCTTCTGCTTGTTGTAGTATAGGTCACCCCACCATTAACAATCATCCGCCAAGAGGTTTCCCGGAGCGCATGCATCAGCGACTGTCCTGCAGCTAGTTTGAAATCCAGGCAATATGTGCTCGAGATTGCATCGGCTTCCCCGTGCGCCTCTTGATCAGGAGCTTCCAATCTCGCCCCACCTGTTTTGGTCATGAACGCCGGCGATTCGTTTATCAGTTCTCTAAGCCAGTCCTCGTAGTTGTAGAGCGGCTTTCGTTCGGAATTGCCAATCACATCTTTGATGATGAACCCTGCGGGAAGCACATCTATTTTCAGCTCGCTCACTTCATCGATTGGCATGGTTTACCTGCGCTCTCCTGTCATCATTCGATTCGGACTCTTATCGTTTGTACCGATTCTAATCATCATAGGAGACGTATTGCGGGGCAACTCTTACATGCAGAAGGCTGTATAAAATTCTGCCAGCAAATCAGGCGCCACACCCAACAGACAAGGATGTTCAACCTGGCTTAGAGGGCCGCTGATAGGGTTCCCTCATGCCAACCATCGATGCGCAGCAGCCAAAGCACCTTCGTACTGAGAGACTTATATAACTGTTATGCCTCGCAAGGAGGACGCCGTGGCCGCAGAACTGGATACCCGCAAGGTCATGCTCAATGGTCGAAAGACCGAACGCATCATCTTTGCCGTGACACCCGAGCTCAAGAAGGCGATTGCCAAAGCGGCTGAGGACAGGTGCGTGAGCGTGTCGGCCTATATCACGGCACTTCTAGCTGACGATGTCATCGCCCGGGAGGCGAAGGACTAATGACAGCAGATATTGCCCCCGGCTCGCGCGTGCTCATCCGGGGTGAGGAGTGGCTCGTAAAGCGCATCAACACCAACACGCTAGGCAGCAGAGCGTATCACTGCGAGGGAATCAGCCCTCTCGTACATGGGCGCGAGGCCGTCTTCCTCTCTGACTTAGATGAAGTCACGCCAGTAGACCCCGCCCACACCAAGCTCGTGGTGGACACCTCCCCCATGTACCGCAACACGAGGCTCTACCTCGAGAGCGCCTTGCGTCGCAAGATTCCTACTGACGATGCACTGCACGTCGGCCAGCACGCTGCCATGGAGCCGCTCACCTACCAGCTCGAACCTGCATACCAGGCGCTCAGGCACACTCGCCAGCGCATCCTGATAGCCGACACCGTGGGCTTGGGCAAAACCCTTGAGGCTGGCATCCTCATGAGCGAGCTCATCGCACGTGGCAGGGGCAAGCGAATCCTCGTGATTACCGAGAAGAGCATGCTCACACAATTCCAGATGGAGATGTGGAACCGATTCACCATCCCGCTTGTGCGACTCGATTCTGCTAAGATCCAGCGCATTCGCGCCGAATTGCCCTCCAACGCCAATCCATTCTTCTACTACGACAAGGCAATCGTCTCCATTGACACTATCAAGCGTGGGGTCGAGTACGGCATTCACCTCGAAAACGCCTACTGGGACATCATCGTGGTCGATGAAGCCCAAAACGTCGCCGAGCGTGGCGCACGCTCCCAGCGCAACCGCCTAGCGGAGCGGCTCAAGAACCGCTCGGACACGCTCATCATGCTCTCAGCTACGCCCCATGACGGCAGGCCCCGCAGCTTCGCCTCGCTCATGAACATGCTGGATCCAACCGCGATTGCAGATCCAGACAGCTACACGCCCGAGGACATCAAGGGCCTCTGCGTTCGCCGCTTCAAGAAGGACGTGCGCGACCAAGCCGCTGGCACCTTCCTGTCGAGGAACGTGGAGCTCGTGCCAACCGTCGCGAGTCCTACCGAGGAGCATGCCTACGACGTCTTCGAAGAGCTCGACCTCAAGATGGACGCAAGGCGCCGGGGCACAAGTACGAGCCTCTTCAAGATCGTTTTGGAGAAGGCGCTCTTCTCGAGTCCCGCAGCATGCCTCAAGACAATCGAGCAGAGGCTTGCAAGGATTTCCGATCGCACCGATTCCGACAGCACGCACGACGCCGACCAGCTACGCACATTCCATGATGCTGTACAGCG
>JAFWLX010000278.1 GCA_017510875.1 Atopobiaceae bacterium
AACTCGCTCTTTTTCTTTTTTGCCATTGCCGTCCCTCCCCTCTTAGTACATGCCCTTGCCATCGTTCATCCTCTTTACGACCTCGTTCATGGTGATCAGGAGGATGACATTGATGACGGTGTTGAATAGGCCGACGGCTGTAGAGAAGCCGTAGTTACCATCGAGAAGACCGACCTTATACACGTAGGTCGAAATAATCTCGGAGCTGGCAAGGTTGAGGTCAGTCTGCAGGGCATAGGCCTTCTCGAAGCCGACGCTCATGATGTTACCGACGCTCATGATGAACTGAATGAGTACGGTGTCGCGGATGGCAGGCCACTCAACGGCCTTGATCTGCTGGATGATGTTGGCGCCATCAATAACGGCAGCCTCCTTGAGGTCCTTGGAGGCGTTGGAGAGGGCCGCGGTATAGATGATGGAGCCCCAGCCTGCGCCTTGCCAAATATCAGAGGCAATGTAGATGGTGCGGAAGGCGGAAGGCATGGTCATGAAGTTCCAGTTGGTACCGAGCAGCATGTTGATGAGGCCCGTAGGCGACAGAAGGATGCGCACGATACCGCAGAGAACGATGACGGAGATGAAGTTGGGCAGATACAGCACAAGCTGAATCTTCTGCTTGAGGCTGGTGCTCAGCACACGGTTGAGCAGGAATGCCAGAAGAATCGGGGCGGGGAAGCCCCAAAGGAGGCCGTAGATACTCAGCTTCAGTGTGTTGGTGAGATAGCGCATAAAGTCAGGCGAGCTAAGGAAACGCCTAAAGTGTGCAAGTCCAACCCACTCACTGCCAAGTACGCCACGGAACGGGTTGTACTCCTCGAATGCGATGAGCACGCCACCCATGGGGATGTACCGGAAAACGATGGTGAGCACGAATGCCGGCATCATGAACAGCACGTAGAGCTGCCAGTGCTGACGCATGTAGATGAGCGTGTTGCGTAGGGCTCCGCCTCCCTTCTTCGCACTCGCGGCTGACGCTGACGACGTTTGCGGCATATGAACTCCTCTCCCTTGTTATGTGCAAATGCATGGTCTGTAAAGCATGCATAGTGCATTTACACACAATTCGACACCGAGTTTATGATTGCATATGCCATCTGCAAGTCAAGACATTTGAAGTGCATATGCCTCCTTTTTCGGTCAGCGATAAGTGTCATTTCTCATTTGATTTCCTATGCAAATGCCCCGCTCAACCACCGAGGTCGAGCGGGGCATTTGTAAGCTCCCCTTAACGCAGTTCTGACATATGACAAAAGGACCGTTTCGTCTAGATAAAGGCGGAGCCCGGACGCGGGAAGGGACGTCCGGGCTCCTAGAGCGGGAGGTTAAACACCACCAAACGCGTGTTTACTCCTCGACAGGCTTCTTCCAGAAGGAAAGAATCACAGCACCGACCACGGAACCCGCAATGATGGCGACAAGCCACATGAGGGGGTTGCCGATGACGGGCAGGACCCAAGCGCCACCGTGAGGAGCGGGGCTGGTGCAGCCGAACATCGCGGACAGAGCGCCGGAGATGGCGGAGCCGATGACGCAGGTCGGGATGACGTGCGCGGGGTCAGCAGCCGCGAACGGAATGGCGCCCTCGGAGATGAAGGACAGGCCCATGATGTAGTTCACGAGACCAGCGTCACGGTCAGCCTTGGACCACTTGTTCTTGAAGAACGTGGTGGAGAGGGCGATAACCAGCGGCGGAACCATGCCACCAGCCATGCAGGCGGCCATGGCGACCTGGCCCATCTCGGTGCCGGAGGCGAGGAGGCCGGTGCAGAAGACGTAGGAAGCCTTGTTGAACGGGCCACCGAAGTCGATGGACATCATGCCGCCGACAACCGCACCCAGCAGCACGGCGTTCGTGGTGCCCATGCCGTTGAGGAAGTTGTTCATAGCGGTGTTGAGCATGCCGAAGATCGGGTTGAGCACGTACATGACGGCGCCGATAGCCAGCGTGCCGAGCACGGGGTACAGCAGGATGGGCTTGATGCCCTCGAGGGCGTCGGGCAGGTTGTCGCAGAGCTTCTTGATGTAGTTGGTGATGTAGCCTGCGAGGAAGCCGGCTGCCAGAGCGGCGAGGAAGCCGCCGGAGACGCACACGCTGCTGTCGAAGTCAGGAGCGGTGGCCAGGAAGGCGAGGTTGATGCCGCTCTTGGCCATGAGGCCGCCGACGACGCCGGGGGCGAGGCCGGGACGGTCAGCGATGGACATGGCGATGTAGCCAGCGAGGATCGGCAGCATCATGCCGAAGGCCTCTTCACCGATCTTCTTGAAGAAGGCGGCGACCATGGTGGAGGAGCCATAAGCGCCGGTACCAGCGGCACCCATGTCGAACAGGAACGCAAGAGCGGTCAGGATGCCGCCGCCGATGACGAACGGAAGCATGTGGCTGACGCCGTTCATGAGGTGCTTGTAAATCTGGGCGCCGATGCTCTCGGTCTCAGCTGCGGTAGCTTCCACGACGGTGCCCTCCTGTACGGGAGCCTCATGGTTGAGGATGATGTTGATAAGGCGCTCGGGGTCATTGATGCCCGCGGAGACGTTGGTGGAGTAAACCTGCTTGCCAGCAAAGCGAGCACGGTCAACGTTCTTGTCGGCGGCAATGATGATGCCCTCGGCGTGAGCGATCTCCTCGGCGGTCAGGACGTTCTTGGCGCCAGCAGAACCCTGGGTCTCGGCCTTGAGGGTGAAGCCCATCTCGGCGGCCTTCTTCTCGAGATTCTCAGCAGCCATGTAGGTGTGGGCGATGCCGGTCGGGCAGGCGGTGATGGCCAGAATCTTGGGCCAGTTGCCAGCGTCAGCAGCCTTGGCGGCAGCGGCGGCCTTGGAGGCCTGCTCCTGCTCGCGGGCAGCCTCGGCGTCGTCGATGACCTTCAGGAAGGCCTCGGGAGTCTTGGCAGCGCGAAGAGCGTTGGCGAAGTCGGCATGCATGAGCATGGCGGAGAGGTTGGCGAGCATCTCAAGATGCGTGTTGGCCTCACCGTCGGGAGCGGCAATCATGAACATGAGGTCGGCCGGCGCGCCGTCCGGAGCGTTCCAATCAACGCCGCCGGGGACGGTCATGGCAGCCAGGCCAGGCTTCTTGACTGCAGCCACCTTGGCATGCGAGATTGCGATGCCGTCGCCCACCGCGGTGGAGAACTCGGCCTCGCGAGCGAGGATGCCCTGCTTATATGCGGCAGGGTCCTTAATGTTGCCAGAGGCGTCCTGCAGCGCCACCAGCTGGTCGATGGCATCCATCTGGTTGGTAGCCGTAGCGCCAACCTTGATGCCCTCAACCTTGAGCAGATCAGTAATCTTCATCTGCTGCTCCCCTTTCTACGTTCCCTTCCAAACTTACGAACGCCTTGCTATAGACAGCCGCGCGGCACCCCGCGCAGATTGTCACCACTATATCGCTCTCAGGCAGGTTTTGGACCATTTTTGCCTGCCAGTGGGCAACTAACGCTTACCCACCTCTGTCACATTACCCGACTGCAGATAGCTTCGGTCCGCAAGCTCGTCGGTGATGACGTGCGCGCGGTCAAAGTCCGCAAACGTGATGAGCGAGACCTGAGAGAACTTGCTCGAATCACAGAGAACATACGGACGAACGGTTTGCTCGAGCGCTATCTGTTTTACTGCCGCTTCACTGAACTCCGGGGTGGTGAAGCCAGTCTCCAAGTCCGCCCCGTTCGTGCCCCAAAAACCAATAGTGAAATGGTAACGCCTAATGAAGTTAACAGTCTCTGCACCAACAAGCGCCTCGGTGACCTGCTTGATTTCCCCGCCTGGGAGGAGCGTGCGACACCCTTTTGCCAGCAGTTTCTGCGCGTGGGGCAACGAATTGGTGAGATAGGTGGCGTGGGTCTCGGTGATGGCGTCAACGAGGCACTCTGTGGTGGTTCCCGCGTCAATGAACACGAAGTCAGTGGGGCCACTA
>JAFWLX010000279.1 GCA_017510875.1 Atopobiaceae bacterium
ATAGAGGGTGACTGGAGTTCAGACGTGTGCTCTTCCGATCTACCGACCTGTTGACCGACGAGATGCGCTCGTCGCGCCATCTGGTTGCGTCGCTGAGGGCCTGCTCGGCATTCTTGGTGGCCCGCTTGGCCTCGTCGAGTACCAGCGTGGCGTCATCCGCACGGCTCTTGGTGGCCGCGGCAACGTTGCGGTAGGGACGCAGCTCGTCCTCGTGGCGCACCTTCATGCTTTCAAGGTCGCTCTCAAGGCCCGTGCGCTCGCCGTCAAGGGTCTCGGCCCGCTTGAGGGCCTGTTGCGACGCCGTTTTGGCCTCCTCGATGGTGGCAGTCTGCTCGGACACGATCTGCGGATAGGCTTCCTCGATGTCAATGCGGTGCTTGAGCTGTGCCATGTGCTCGTCGAGCTGGTCCTGCATGCCCTGCAGTGCCTCGCGTGCATCAATGTGGCGCTGTGTGGCCTCACGCACGGTCTTGAAGGCGGTGAATCCGTCCATTATCGAGCGGTGCGCGCCACGGGCGGCGTTCTCGGCAAGGACCAGCGCGTTCTCTTCCTCAACCTTGTTGTTATGGGGCGGAACCTCAACCCACTCCACGTCTTCGACGATAATCTCGGGTGCTTCGTTCTTGGCCTCTTGTGTGTCCTCTGCGTTCTCGTCGTCCTCGTCGTTCTCGTTTATGACGTCAAGGCCCGCAAGGTCTTCCTCGTTGGGCTCTTTGCCCGTCTCGTACACAAAATCGTCGGTTGCGCTGTCGGGCTCAACGGCAGCTGCATCGTTGGTTACGGCAGGCTCTGCAGCTTCCGGCTCGACCACTTCCGTCGCCTCGACTACAGGTTCAGCCTCTTGGGCACTGCTCTCGTCCTCACCGTGAATCCGGTTCATATTCTCCACGGCCCGCTCGACAACCGCGTCGTAGCTCTGATCCTCTGCTTCGGCGGGGGAGGGCACCTCAAGCTCCACCTCCTGCTCTGCGGGGGTCTCGTTGTGCTCGTCGTCATACATAGTAGTCTCCTAACTTGGTGGTCAAGGCTACGGTGCATGTTTGTGTTGCGTTTTGGCGGTCGTAACCCACGTGTGGTCCTACCGTTCACCGTTTGCCGCACAACAACACTCATGCATATTGTGACGCAAGCGTATACGTAACGCACCAGCAAATCCGTGTTAGCGCACCACTCAATCCGTGTGCGGGAGTAACGCTCGGGGGGCAGGCCTTTACCGCCTACCCCATCGGTTGCATAAAGTGACACCACAGAGCACCACGATTGAGTACTATGGTCAAAGTCTGGCGTCGGAGGCATCCCGCCTCCGGGCATCTACCGATTAAGGAGAGTGCAACATGGTTTCCAAGGAGACGACGATCATCAACGCCACCGGCCTCCACGCCCGTCCTGCTTCTGTCTTCGTGAGCGAGGCCAAGAAGTACGAGAGCAACGTCACCATCCGTGACCTCGACAAGGGCACCGCTCCCGTGAGCGCCAAGTCAATCATGATGATTCTGGCTGCTGGCCTCGGCACCGGCGCCAAGGTAGAGATCGCGTGCGACGGTCCTGACGAGCAGGCCGCCCTCGACGCTCTCGTTGCCCTCGTTGACAGCGGTTTCGGCGAGTAGAGACTAATCGTCGTCATAGCTGCAAGGCAGCAGACTTACAGCCCGGCGTCTCACGCGCCGGGCTTTTTGCGTGCTATGCTTATGCAAGCGTGTTTGTTATTAGCGAGCGTAAGGAGTTCTCCTCGTGATTGGCCCAACCAAACTCTGCCCCAAAGGTATCGGCCTGGTTCTGCTTGACCTGGATGATACGGTGATTATCGACGGCACCAAGGTTACGCCTCGCGTTATGGATGCCATCAACCTTGCGCGCGAGAGGGGCTGCATGGTGTGCGTGGCCAGCGGTCGTGACGTGCATATGGTGCCGGGCAGAATGGGCTCGCCCGAATGCATCGACTACATGGTGTGCGCAAACGGTGCAAGGATATTTGACACGTTTGGTAAGACGCTTCACGAGACCCTCATGGCAAAAGAGCAGGTGCTTGAGGCCATGGATGCTCTTGAACCCTTGGGCGCCGGCTGGAATGCCTTCATTGACGGTCATTCCTACTTTGAGTGGCGCGGGCTGTCGTACATGCTTGTTGGCCGTCGCATGCCCTTGACGCAGACAGACGCCCGCAAGTCGTTGCACACGGGCCTGGGCGTCAGTGCCCTAGGGCTTGGCCGCACGCTGCGCAAGGTGCTGCGCTTTGGCCGCCGCATTGTGGCCAACGACGAGGGCATGAGCCAGGTGTTCCGCGTGAGGCCCTATGTCGAGGAGGCAGAGGAAGGTATTGCCAAGGTGGGCTGCTCGCTGCCGTCGGACGAGGCGTGCCTGCGGGCTATCGAGACGCTCAAGCATCTGGGCAACTTTGAGGTAGCGCGTATGAGCAAGACCGAGCTTGAGATAACGGCCAAGGGGGTCACCAAGGGCACGGGTGCCCTGTGGCTTATGGACTACCTGGGAATCTCTCCCCAGTGCGCCGTGGCCTTTGGCGACTCGGAAAACGACGCCTCGCTGGCAAAGGTCTGCGGCATATTTGTGGCCGTGGATAACGGAGACGACCGTATCAAAGACATAGCAGATGACATCTGCGAGTCGGTGTACGACGACGGCGTTGCCCGCTGGCTCGAGCGTGCCATGGCCGAGGCGGACGCCTCAAAGCACGGCGCGGACTCCACGTGTGATGAGAACGCGGACCTTACATGTGACGAGGACGCGGACCTCGCAAGCGATGACGCCGCGGACAACGCCCCGGCAGGTGGGGACAGACCAAGCGATACCGAGGAGTGACATATGTGCAATACCTGCAAGGCGGCCCCCTTCACCTTTGACATTGTGGCGGAGGATCCCAAGACGCATGCGCGCGCAGGCGTGCTGCACACGCCCCATGGCGATGTTCCCACGCCCATCTTTATGCCGGTAGGCACCAAGGCCACGGTCAAGGGCCTGCTTCCGTCCACACTTGAGGATCTGGGCACCAAGATTCTTCTGGCCAACACCTATCATCTTTCCATGCGCCCTGGCGCCGACCTTGTCAACGAGATGGGCGGCCTGCACGAGTTTATGCAGTGGCACGGGCCCATCCTTACCGACTCGGGCGGGTTCCAGGTGTTCAGCCTTGGCGATCACGTCAAGCTTGGAGATGACGGCGTGACCTTCCGTGCGGTTGACTACGACGGCGCCTACGTGCACTGGTCGCCCGAGGACAACATGGACATTGCGCGTAAGCTGGGGGCAGACATAGTCATGCAGCTTGACCAATGCCCTGGCTATCCCTCGCCGCGTCCGTTTGTGGAGCGTGCGGTTGAGCTCTCCAGCATGTGGGCCGAGCGCTGCTGGAAGGCTCACGAGTCCGCAGGCCACCTTACCTACCAGGGCACCCCCCAGGCTCTGTTTGGCATCGTGCAGGGTGGTATGGACCTTAACTTGCGTTTGCGGTCGCTCCATCAGCTTGAGGATATCGCAGACTTCCCCGGCTATGGCATTGGCGGCTACTCGGTGGGGGAGAGCCACGAGATCATGTTCGAGACGCTTGCGCCCTTGGTGAGCGAGCATATGCCCAAGCAGAAGCCGCGCTACCTTATGGGCGTGGGCAACCCCACCACGCTGGTGCGGGGAGTGGCATATGGCCTTGACATGTACGATTGCGTGCTCCCCACGCGCACGGCCAGAATGGGCTCGGGCTTCTCGACGCAGGGACGCGTCAATCTGCGCAACGCAAAGTTCTCCCACGATGCAGGTCCGCTTGATGCCGGTTGTACCTGCCCGGTGTGCACAGGAGGCTATACCAGGGCCTACCTCAACCACCTGGTGCGCCAAAAGGAGATGGCAGCGTCCATCCTGCTCTCCATCCACAACATCTACTTCCTGCTTGACCTCATGCGCCGTGCCCGCGAAGCCATCATTGCAGGCACCTACCAGGAGTTCTTGGACAACTACCTGGCCTCACCCGCCGCAAACGACGGGTAGGAGGGGCCTCGGGGCTCCAACCCCTCACGGGACGGCCGGGCGGCGAGCTTCGGGACTCCTCTGAGGCTGCTCCGCCCGTCGGCGCGGCGCTTAGCGAGGACTGTCTGCGTGACATGCCAGTGGCATGTCACGGCCCGAAGGGCTCGTACAAAAGTCCGCAGCTGCCGCGCCGTAAGGG
>JAFWLX010000280.1 GCA_017510875.1 Atopobiaceae bacterium
GCCGTCCGGCCGGGCCGTGCAAGGTAACTGTAGCGCTACTGCTCAAACCCACCACAAGAGAAGGGAAGGGAGCCGTGACCCATAACATAACCAGAAGAGCCATGCTTAGACTGCTGGCAGGAACGCTAGCCATGCCCTGCGTGTTGATGTTGCCCTCCCAGGCCCTTGCCGCAAAGAAGTCCTACCCCACCTATACCGTAAAGGTGGACAAGGGCTACCTAGCGCTGCGCACGGCCCCTGCCTACGACGAGAGCAACGAGATTGGCGAGTTGTACACCGGCGATGTCGTACGCGTGATTGACTCCACCTCAAACAAGACCTACTGGAAGGTAAAGACCAACAAGTACCAGCAGGCCGGTTGGGTGAACAAGAACTACCTGGTACCTCAGTCAGCACCTTCCGGCGAGGAATACAAGGTCACCGTTGCCAAGGGCTACCTGGCGCTGCGCACGGCCCCCGCCTACGACGAGAGCAACGAGATCGGCGAGCTGTACACCGGCGACACCGTGACCGTGCAGGACAAGTCCAACGGCCAGTACTGGTGGGTGTACTCGCCCAAGTACGGCAAGAGCGGGTACGTGAACAAGGACTATCTGGTAAAGAAGTAGAAGGTTGGGGATAGCCCCCTGTCACCAGGCGCATGTAATGCGCGGACAGTAGGGGGCAGTCCCTTTCTGTTCCATAATCCAAGGTGGAAGTCAATATGTAGGAACAGAAAGGGGCTGCCCCCTACTGTCCAAGCCAGGAGATCTTCATGTCAGATTCAGAGATTCTTGAGGTTGCACTGGAGCAACATGCAATTGACTGCAATTGCGCTCCGCAGGACTTCATGAAGAACGAGCCCGTGGTATGTACGGCACGCACATCTCCAAACGCGCGCGTGTACCTTAAGCAGCCCATCGTCTGTCACCTTGTGTCATACGGCAGCAACGTGGTGGCTTCTTGCATGGAGGAGCTTGTTGCCCCTGTCACAAAGTGGATTGCCCAGGACAGGCCTCTTCACTACCTGTTTGAGACGCCGACGCTCTATGAGCTTAACAGCATTCTTGAGCCGTTTGGCGCACGTGCTTGCTATCAGGCCGAGTACTTTTTGCCCAGCGTCGACGCAGTGTTTGGCGTAGACCTCTCCTGCCCTTATGAGCTGCGCATTCTTGGGCCAGAGGATTTCCGTAAGCTATATCTTCCCGCTTGGTCCAATGCGCTTTGCAGCGAAAGGCCCCAACTCGACATGTTGGGTGTTGGTGCCTACAACGGAGACACGCTCGTAGGGCTTGCCGGCTGTTCTGCAGATTGCGCACAGATGTGGCAGATAGGAATAGACGTACTGCCTGCCTATCGTCGTCAAGCTATTGCCTCCGCGCTTACCAACCGCTTGGCACGTGAGACGTTTGAGCGTGGAAAGATACCGTTCTATTGCGCCGCATGGAGCAACGTAAGATCGGTGCGCAACGCTTTGGCCTGCGGATTCAAGCCATCTTGGGTGGAGCTTAGCGCGCGGCCCATCAAGGAGATAGAGAAGCCGTCATCTTCGTAGACCAAAGCGCGAGTACGCTAACCGTACGCTAGCCATCGTGTGGTACGTTAGTACGGCGCAGGCGTTAACCCATCCGCTCTCTATCTGTGTCCCTGAGCATCTTTGCACTAACGGCGTTCCCAAGAGCATTGGACACCAGGGCGATGGCGGGCGGAGCAAGCAGCCACATTGCACCCAGCGCCACGCCCGTGCCAATATCTGCGCCACAGGCAACAGCCGCCACCGGTAGCACAAGCGCACCAAGGCCCCAGCCCTGGGCCATGCGTACGGCAACACGTACCAAGCTATGGCCCGTTGCACCGCCCATCATCTGCCCCATAGAGCGTAGGGGCATGTTGTAGGTAAACTCGACGGGCAGCTTAGGCACCCCATTGGCCAAGTGCCTGCGTTCCACGGCCCCCAGCAGCGCGCTTGCCGCTACAAACAGCGGACTGCGGCTGTGCACGAGGTCACGGAAGGCGGTGTTCTTGTCTATAACGTGCTTGGCGGTGGGGACGTCACGGCCCAAGAGCGCGGCAAATTGTGCGTCGCTCACGCTAGCCCCGGCCACATGGCCCGTCACATAGGGCTCCATGTCCTTGCCGGCGTAGGGGTTACCCGCACCAGTGCCCGCGAGCACCACCATGCCCACCAGGCGCACGTCGTTGCTCGCAGCTGCCACGCGCAGCTCGTAGGCACCGGCCTCTACCTCCCAGCCATCAGTAGCAACGTTCCAGTAGCGAAAAGCCTCCTCGCCCAGCACAAACACCACGCGACGGGTCTCGCCTGGCTCAAGATACACCTTAGTAAAGGCCTTTAGTTCTTGCTCGGGCCTAAACACCGTGCGACGAGGCTTGGCCACGTAGAGCTGGACAACTTCGGCACCGGCAACGCAACCGGTGTTAGTAAGGTCAAAGCTCACCCGCGTGCCCGTGCCGCGCTCGCTCTCTCTGGCTTCTACCTGCAAGTTTGTGTATGTAAACATGGTATACGACAGCCCAAACCCAAAGGGGTACGCCGGCTGCACACCAACTGTCAGGCAATAGCGGTAACCCACATACAGACCCTCACGATACTCGGCCGTTCGCTTATGGCTAGGAAAGTTGCCAGCCGTGGGGCTATCGGACAGGCGGCGGTACCACGTCTCTGCCGTCTTGCCCGAGGGGTTTACGCGACCCACGAGCACGTCAAGCGCCGCCGCTGCTCCCCCCTGGCCACCCAAGGCAAGGTGGACCACCGCCCGAGCATTCTGCACCCAGTCGGTCTTGACCGACGCCCCCGCGCAGAGCAACACCACCGTGTTGGGATTGACGGCAGCTACCGTCTTCAGCAGGTCAATCTGCGCATGGGGAATACGCAGGTGCATGCGGTCGATACCCTCGGCATCAGCCGTATTGTCAAGGCCTAGGACAAGAATGGCCACGTCAGCCTGCTGCGCAAGATTCACGGCTGCCTTCTGCAAAGACTCGCTTACCGTAGTTGACGCTTCGACCTGCATGTATCCTGGCTCAATGCCCACCACCTTCAGATTTTCCTGCCCAATAAGCTGCGCCAACGTGTCAAGCCGCGTGGGATTGACCAGCGACGAACCATGCCCTTGATAGCGCGGGTGTATGGCAAACTCGCCTATGAGTGCCACCTTGGTGCCCGGTGCAAGCGGCAGCATCGGCTGTCCGCCTGGCAGCAGCCCGCGCTTCTGCGCCACCTCGTTCTTGAGAAGCACGATGGACTGCGCCGCAATATGGCGCGCCAGCTGGTGGTGGGCCTCCTTGTCAAACGCCTGCCCGCAAGCTGCGTCAACCGCAGGTTGCGTACGCAGCACCAGATGCAGAGCCTCCTCCACACGAGCGTCAAGCACCTCTTGCGAGAGACGTCCCTGCCGTACCGCAGCCGCCAACCGACGCGCCTCGCCCAGGCCAGGTGCCGGCATCTCAAAGGTTGACCCCGCAGCCACACCGGCAACGTGATCATTTGAGCCACCCCAATCGGTGACCACGGCGCCATCAAAGCCCCACTCGTCACGAAGAATCTCTTGCAACAGATGGTGCGATTCGTTGGCATACACGCCGTTGACCAGGTTGTATGCACTCATGATGGACCACGGATGGCCCTCACGCACGGCAATCTCAAAGTTGGCAAGGTAGAGCTCGCGCAGGGTTCGCTCGTCGACAATTGAATCTGATGACAGGCGTCGCATCTCTTGGCTGTTGACAGCAAAGTGCTTGGGACAAGCCGCCACGCCTTGGCTCTGGATTCCGCGAATGTAAGCGGCGGCCATCTTGCCCGCAAGCACGGGATCCTCAGAGAAGTACTCGAAGTTACGACCGCCCAAAGGACTGCGCTTTATGTTGAGCCCTGGGCCCAATACGCAGCCCACGCCCTGGCAGGCCGCCTCCTTGCCCAGCGCCGCGCCTAAGCGCTCGCCCAGCAGCGGGTCCCAAGACTGCGCCACCGTTGCCGCCGTAGGAAAGCATGTTGCGGGGATGCTCCCGCCGGCTCCCAAGTGATTGGCAGCCTTGGGGTCCTGGTGCCGCATGCCATGAGGTCCGTCGGAAAACTGCAGCATAGGGATGCCCAAACTTGGGATGGCATACGTGCCAAAGGCCGAGGCGCCCTGCAACAGCGCACACTTCTCCTCAAGGGTCATCTGCGCGATGATATCGTCGTATGCCCTAGACAACGGATTCCCTTTCGCACCTTGCGTCAGCCGGGGACCGTCCCCAGACAACACTACCAGTCAAAGGCCTTTGCAATGTCGCAGGCGCACACCAGGTCAGCGCTTGCGTCCTGGGGTGTGGGCTGCAGGTTGCAGATCACCAGCTGATTGCCGTTGAAGTAGCGTATGAGCCCCGCTGCGGGGTACACCACCAGGCTGGTACCACCCACTATGAGCATATCGCAGCTGGCAATTGCGCGCAGGCTGGTGCTCACCACGTCGTCGTCGAGGCTCTCCTCATACAGCACCACGTCAGGTTTTACCGGCCCACCGCATTTCTCGCACCTTGGTATGCCAGTGGTCCCTAGCACCCACTCGGCCGAGTACACATGCCCACACCGCTGGCAGATGTTGCGATGCACCGATCCGTGCAGCTCAAGCACCATACGCGAACCCGCCGCCTGATGCAGGCCGTCTATGTTCTGCGTAACCACGGCAAGTAGCTTGCCCTGCTGTTCTAGCTCGGCCAGCTTGTAATGCGCCTTGTTGGGCTTTGCCGTAAGACAGATCATGCGCTCGCGATAGAAGTCAAAGAACTCGGCCGTATGCGTTTCGTAGAAGCTGTGCGAGAGCATGGTCTCGGGCGGATACTTAAAGTGTTGGTGATAGAGACCATCGGCGCTACGAAAGTCGGGAATGCCGCTTGCCGTAGAGACCCCCGCGCCGCCAAAGAACACCACGCGCTGGGCGCGCTCCACGCGATCCTTAAGCTCAAGCGCCGCTTCCTGCGGGTCTGTAATCGTGAGTGCCATGTGCCTCTCCCCTCCACCAATACACCGGACAGTAGTACCATCGAGCAGATGGTAACACTCAAGGAGGTGTATGCCGCCATGACAGATGACGTACGGGCGCGTTGTTTGGCAAACGATGGGTCGACGGCAGATCAGCTGGCAAGCAATGTGTTTGATGTGGCCCTTTGCTTTGAGGGCGGCGGGTACCGAGCCGCCTATACGGCCGGCATGGTGGTTACACTGCTTGAGCAGGGCATCTACTTCAATGATGTCTACGGCATCTCGGCCGGCGCAAGCCACAGCTTTAACTATGTATCGCGCGATGCCCAGCGCGCCTGCATCAGCTTTATGGGCATCGATGGCACCGAGAAGCTTGGTGGCGTGGGGTCGTTCTTGCGCGGCAAGGGCTACTTTAACGCCGACTACATGTACGGAGGCTGCTTTCGTGACGGCTTTTGCCCCTTTGATTGGGAGACCTTTGCAGCCAACCCCGCGCGCGTGACGTTTCAGGCCTTTGAGCGCGACACGGGACGCTCGGCCATCTTCACCCGAGACGACATGCCCGATGTTTGGCACATGATCGATCGCGCGCGTGCCAGCTCGACCATTCCCATAGCCATGAAGCCCAAGCCACTTGACGGGGTGACATACTACGACGGCGGACTGGGCAAAGGCGGCGGGTTTCCTGTACACCTTGCAGAGAGCGACGGTTTTGAGCGCGCGCTGCTGGTAGCCACCCGTCCAGCCGGATATCGCAAGAAGCCGCTGTCTGCAGGCACACGCCAAATCGTACGCGCATGCTTTGCACGGTATCCGCGACTGCTTGAGGCAGTGCTCACAAGAAACGAGCGGTACAACGCCGAGCTGGACCGCATAGCGCAGCTTGAGGCTCAGGGCAAGGTCTTGGCAATACGGCCCACCACCATGCCCATAAGCAACGGAACGCTTGACACGCCCAAGCTTGAGGAAGCCTACCGCCTAGGCTATGCGCAGGCGCAGCACGAGCTGCCGCGTATCAGGGAGTTTGTAGGGCTATAACACGGAGGCCTTTCTCGCGTGCCAGGGCCTCGCACTCACTTCTCCTTCGATATACTGACAGGGTCAACCACAAAGCAAGGAGAACCATGCCAGACACCACGCACGAGCATCGTCTCATCTCTTGGAACGTCAACGGCCTGCGCGCCACCCTTAAGAAAGACCCCAGCTTTCCCCAGATATTTGAGCAGATGGGTGCCGACGTCTTTGCCATCCAAGAGACAAAGCTGCAGGACCACCAGCGCCTGAAGCTCAAGGACATCGAGTTTCCCGGCTACCACCAAACATGGAACTTTGCCGATCGCAAGGGCTACTCGGGCACCGCTGTCTTTAGCCGCACCGAGCCGCTGCAGGTAATCCGCCAGATTGGCTGCGAGGTGGCCGATGACGAGGGTCGCGTATGCGCGCTCGAGTTTCCCGAGTACTGGTTTGTCAACGTGTACACGCCCAACGCGCAAGACGGGCTACGGCGCATTGACACCCGCCTGGCCTGGGACGATGCCTACCGCATGTTTTTGTGCGATCTGGACAAGAGCAAGCCTGTCATCACCTGCGGGGACTTTAATGTTGCCCACCAAGAGATAGATCTTAAGAACCCCGCTTCAAACCGCGGAAACCCCGGCTTTTCTGACGAGGAGCGCGAGAGCTTTGGCAAGCTGCTTGACGCCGGCTTTACCGACACCTTCCGCGCACGCCACCCCGACCTTACCGGCGCCTACAGCTGGTGGAGCTATCGTGGACGTGCCCGACAGAACAACACGGGCTGGCGCATCGACTACTTTTTGGTGAGCGATCGCATTGCCAGCCAAGTGACCGGCGCGTCAATCTATAACGAGATATTTGGCAGCGACCACTGCCCCGTGGGGCTCACGATCGAGCTATAGGAGGGCCGAGGGGAACGGAAGTGCGCCATCTCAGACGGAGGGGATAGAGAGCGGTGCTAGGTTTGCATTCCCTCGCCCTCAGAAAATCGTGCCCAAATCCGCTCTTAGGATTTGTGAAATCGGGTCCACTCTACCCTCCGCGAGTGGACCCGATTTTGCATTGGCCAAGAACAGGTTTGGGCACGATTTCCTAGCCGCCTCGCGTGCCAAGGGACTTGCCGCACAAGTCAATCTGCTTGAAGTAATCAGAGTCTCGTCTTTTACTCTCGGGCATCTTTGCCTTTGATTAGGGGCTTGTAACAAAAGGGTGCCGGAGCGGATCCCCGGAAAGGGGGTAGAGGCAACACCATTAAGTTAAGATGAGGCTGGGCGATGCGCATGACTGACCCACCGACAGCGGAGCCCACCTTCGCGTCCCGTCCCCTCTGTCCCAGCCCTTGTATACTTGCAGAGGACAGACGGGTGGTCTTTACGCGAAAGGGCGGAGCGTGGGGAAGTTGTTCAGGGTTGTCATTGCAGTGGCCATGGCGCTGGTCGTACTTGCCGCGGCCTTCGTCTGGTGGTTTCCCTCCTTTGTCATGACCGGGAAGCGCCAGACCCTGGAGGAGGCAATGCAATGGCAGAGCGAGCACTACGACACCTCCTTCTACCAAGAGCTCGAGAGGCAAGACTACGTGGTGGAGGGATACGACGGCTATCTGCTGCATGCGGAGCTGCTCCTCAATCCCCAACCGACGGACAGGTACGTGATCCTCTCGCACGGCTACACCGACAACCGCCTTGGGTCCCTCAAGTATGTGCCAATGTACCTCGCGCGCGGGCACAACTGCATCGTCTACGACCTGCGCGGACACGGGGAGAACGAGCCGACCTTCACCACCTACGGCATCCTTGAGGGACGCGACCTTGCCTGCCTGGTGAAGGACACGCGGGAGCGCTACCGCAACCTGACGCAGCTGGGCCTGCATGGAGAGTCGCTGGGCGCAGCAAGCACGATCTCCTCGCTCAAATGGCATCCCGACGTTGACTTCGTCGTGGCAGACTGCGGCTTCTCGGACATCGAGAACGTCCTGCGCGAGGCATACCGAAACGCCCATGTGCCAGAGGCGCTGTTCGACGTAGCCTCGTTTGGCTCGTCGCTTCGCTACCATTACGCGCTGAAGGACATGCGCCCGATCGACTCGCTGGCCGAGAACGACGTGCCGATCCTCTTCGTCCACGGCGCAGACGACGACTTCATCCCGCCCAGGAACTCGGAGGACATGGCCAAGGCGACGCGCGGCTACAGCGAGGTGCACATCGTTGCCGGTGCGGGCCACGCCGAGTCCATTCTGGTCGAGCCAGACGCGTATGGGGGCTACGTCACGGCATTCCTGGAACGATGCAGCTAGAGGACGGAGCCTGCCTCTAACTCACAGGCACGTTCGCCCCACCGTGAAAGGAATGCCGTGGAGAAGCACCTCACCGTCACCGTCCTGACGGAAAACTCACCCACCGATGGGCTGCTGAACGAACACGGGCTCTCGCTGCTCATCCAGCGAGACGAGACGCGCGTACTGCTAGACTTTGGCCAATCGGACGCCTTCGCTCAAAACGCAGAGAAACTCGGACTTGACCTGCGACTTGTTGACCTGGCCGTACTCTCGCACGCACACTATGACCACGCAGATGGAATGGACGCGTTCTTCTTGGCCAACAGCCATGCCCCGCTCCATTTGGGCGCGGCATGTGCGGAGAACTGCTGGTCCACAAAGGGCGGAACGGCCGACGCTCATTACATCGGCATCAAACCGGGACTGCTCGCCACCTTTGCCAGCCGCCTTGTTCCCGTTCCGGCCGACCGCACGACCACCATCGCACCAGGCATCCATCTGGTGCCGCATACTACGCCAGGCCTGGCCACACTCGGCCGCCAAGCCGGCATGTTCCTGCTCCAAGGCGACGCATGGCTCCCCGACAGCTTTGCACACGAGGTCACCCTTGTCATCGAGACCGCCGATGCGCCATTGGCTCCTCTTGCCATCTTCAGCAGCTGCTCGCACGCGGGCCTTCCCACCACGGTCGATGAGGTCAAGGTCGCCTTTCCCAACCGCAGCATCGCAGCCTACGTGGGCGGCCTCCACCTCGCGCACTCCACAGACGATGAGGTCCGCGCCGTCGCGCACGCTGTCAAGGGTGGAGGCATCGCGCATCTCTACACCGGCCACTGCACCGGGGACCGTGCGCTCAAGCTCCTTGCAGCCGAGCTGCCCGGCAACATCAGGGCCCTCCACCCAGGTCTCGCGTTTAACGTATAGGGTCTCTCGAAGCCTCTCGTAGGCAATGCCGTCTAGATCACGATGCCGTTGCAGTGGTCTATCTCGTGCTGGATCGCCTGCGCCACGCGGCCGGCAAACCTGCCCTCGCAGCTGCGCATGAGCTCGTCGTCGTAGGAGACGATGATGCGCTCATAGCGCTTGGTCTCGCGCGTGCCCGCGAGCGAGAGGCAGCCCTCCTCGGTGTGGTAGGGGCCGCTCCCCTGGACGAGCTTGGGGTTAAGCATCACAAGGATGGAGCCGTCTGCGTCCACCACCGCTATGATGCGTTTGCGCTCGCCAATCATGTTGGCCGCCATGCCCACGCAGGTGGCGCGGTGCGCGTCGAGCGTGTCCACGAGGTCACGCACCACCAATGCGTCGGTCGCAGAGGCCGGCTCGCTCGGCTGCCGCAGGAAGAACCGCTTTGTCATGATGGGTCTAATCATGTGCACCATGGTAGCTCAAGAAGAAGCCACCGGGACGGTCATGAGAGCACTTGATTTTTGAAAGAGATTTGAAAATCTCACTATTTTTAAATGTGTTTCAAATTTTGGGGAAAGAGGGGGTAGACTCGGCGTTTGAGTCTTTGGAAAGGCATGCCGTGAGCGAGCAAGTCTCACGGTGTTGGACGAAAGGAGGCGGGCGATGGTCGGCTTAGCTTCATGGCAGGATGTCAGTACCTTGCCGAAGCCCGTGGTCGTCGCGCGAGACCTGTCGTTGGGAGACCTACGGATGAAGGCATACCAGCACGTTGATCTGGAGCTCTCCGCGAACAAGGCGCATGCCATCTGCGCGCAGGACAAGAGCGGGAAATCCGAGCTGCTGCTCACCTTTGCAGGGCTGATGAAGCCATCTTCAGGCAGTTGCCACGTGTTTGGGCAAGACGTGAGCCGCGTCGCAGGCAGGCGCAACGTTCGCAAGCAGGCAAGCCTCGCGTTCTTTGAACATGTGAACGACGTGGAACGCGTGCTGCGTGTGCGCACCATCGCATCGGCAGAGCTCGGCCTTGCGGGCAAGCCCTCCAATCGCGCTGCAACCATGGCCTTCCTGACGGCGTGGGACCTCGGCGACTACGCCGACAGCACCGTCGAGAGCCTCTCGCGCTATGACTACGACCGTCTGGGCATCGCGCTGGCCATGGCCCATGACCCCGCGCTGCTGCTGGTTGACGACATCGAGCGCGACCTGACGGAACACGAGTCGATCAAACTGTGCCACCTGCTGTGTTCGCTGGCGGCACAGCAGAACATCACGGTGGTCTGCGGCGTACTGGACTACGACCTTGCCAGCCGCTTTGACACCGCATCATGCATCACCGATGAAGCCCGGGCACAACAGGCTGCCTGGTCGCGTAAACATGTGAAGGATGTGGCCTAGCAATGAAGAACCCCGTTCGAGGCCTGCGCTTTTCTCTGCTCGACTTCCAGTCGGCACGAGCAAACACGGGCATGAAGATTGCGATGCTGGGCATCGCGCTGATACCGCTCATCTATGGCGCCCTCTACCTGATGGCCTTCTACGATCCCTATGGCAAGCTCGACACGCTGCCAGTTGCCGTGGTGAACGAGGATGTGCCGGTGCAGGCCAGCAACGGCACCACCGTTCACGCTGGCGATGACCTGGTGGACGAGCTTAAGGACTCCGACGCCCTTGACTGGCGCTTTGTGAGCTCGGCCGACGAGGCGCAGGAAGGCCTGAAGAAGGGCACGTACTATAACACGGTCATCATCCCCAAGGACTTCTCGGAGAAGATTGCCTCCGCCGACTCGGACAACCCGCAGAAGGCCCATCTCGAGCTTGTCTGCAACGACGCCAACAACTACCTCTCGTCGATTTTGGGTGCGTCGGTGATGCGCGTTGTCACCTCGGAGACCAACTATGCCATCGGCAAGAACTACTATGTTCAGATTTTCGACCAGATTGGCGACACCGGCGCGCAGCTTCAGGAGGCCGCCGACGGCGCCGGCACGCTTGCCGACGGACTGGTCGACGCCCACGATGGTTCTCAGAAGATCACCGATGGCTTGGCCACAGCCCACAATGGCTCATCCACGCTGCAGGAGGGACTGACCAGCGCACACGATGGTTCTGCCACCATCACAAGCGGCCTTGTCGCGGCGAGCAGCGGCTCGCGTGAGCTGGCCACAGGCACGACGAATGCCGCCGATGGGTCTAGGCAAATCACCGATGGCCTTGCTTCCGCAAAGGACGGATCCGGCAAGCTGGCAAACGGCACCGCCGATGCGGAGGCGGGTTCTGCCACCATCTCCGAAAACCTTCAAATCGCAGCCGATGGCGCAAGCGTTCTCGATTCCGGCCTCTCGCAGCTGGTGGATGGCTTGACCACGGGCAAGACCAGCTCGGCCATGCTGGCAGCCGGCCTGCACCAGCTGCAGCAGGAGGGCTCGGGCATGCTGGCAGCGGGAGCCCAAGGGCTCGTAACCGGACTCGACCAGAAAGCCGAGGATTTACGCAAGCTAGATGGGGGCGCCCAGCAGGTTGCCGCCGGAAGCAATCAGCTGAGCGACACGCTGAGCGGTCTGGAACCCACCCTCACGGGCATGTCCACCAAGGTGTCCCTGCTTCAGGGCCAGCTCGACGAAATCGAGGGAGATGCACAGGCGCTCTCCGAGGGTCTCGGCTCCACAGGCAGCAAGCTGCAAGGCGATGCCCAAGAGGCAAGCAGTGATGCCGGCAAACTGGCAGAGTCCCTGTCGGGGCTGTCGGACATGGGCTCGCAGGTATCGGCCCTCGGCGATGCCGCAGACCAGGCATCGAGCCTCTCTGCCTCGGCGCAGGATGCGGCCAACACGGCAAAGGGCGCTGCCGAGATTGCTGCCTCGCAGGCAAATGCAGCCGAGGAGGCCCTTTCCGGCCTGACGGCCAACGAGGACGGCACCTATGCCCTCACAGCCGAGCAGCTGGAGGAGCTGAAGGGACAGATGTCAGCGGCCGCCCAGTCCGCATCCGATTCGGCATGGGCAGCCGATGGTGCAGCGCAGGCCGCTGACGGTGCAAACCAGTATGCCCAAAGCATGCAGAACGGCATCAATCAGGCTGCCGTCGCCTTGGCGGGCATTGACGCCAGCGCACTCGACTCCTTGAAGGGAGACCTCGAGGCGGTCAAGGGAGACCTCGAGGCAATTCAGCAAGGGTCTGCCGGGCTTGCAAGCATCACGTCCAAGTCGCAGGCACTCATCGACTCCTCGCAGGAGAGCATCTCTGACGCGAGCAAGATGGTGAACAGCCTTTCGGGTGACCTTGCCCGGGTACAAGCGCTTGCGGCAGGTGCAGACCAGGTGTCTGCAGGCGTGTCTGAGCTTGTCTTGTCACTCACCGCAGACGATGCCCATATGGGCGGGCTCTACGGAGCTGCCAGCCAGCTTGCCGCCGGTGCCAACGCGGTCGACCAGGGCATGCTCACCGCTGCCGAGAATGCCGACAGAATCACGTCGGAAGGCTGGGGCAAGGTCATCGATGGCACCGCGAAGGCCCAGCAGGAGGGCTCTGCACCACTGGCACTGGGACTTCAGAGGCTCAGCACTGGCTCGAACCAACTGACCAGCGGACTCGTTACCGCAAAGACTGGCGCTGCCGCCCTCAACGCGGGCCTCGGTTCTCTCTATGCCGGGTCGCGCACGTTGACCGACGGCCTCTCGACCGCCCGCACCGGTGCCGCCACCTTGTCCGGTGGCCTGGACCAGCTGCGCGATGGCTCGACCACGCTGACCGATGGCCTGGCAGATGCGCAGTCTGGCTCTGCCACGCTGACCGACGGGCTGGGCCAGCTCCACGATGGCTCTGCCACGCTGACCTCTGGTCTGGCGGATGCCCAGGACGGCTCGACAAGGCTCGCCGACGGCCTTTCGGACGGCGTCGAGAAGGTCAGGAATGCCACTTCTGGCTCTGACGCACGCGCCACAATGATGAGCGAGCCGGTCACCCTCAAGCAAACCAACTACACCACGGTGGACAACTACGGTTCTGGCTTTGCCCCCTACTTCATCGCGCTGGGCCTTTGGGTGGGTGCCCTCGTCATGACCTTCCTCTTCAACCCGCTGAACGACCGCCTGGTGACGAGCGGGGCAAGCCCCGTGGTTGCCGCAACCTGTGGCCTGACGCCCATGCTGATTGTAGGCGCCATCCAAGCGGCGCTCATTGCCTTCACCATCCAGGTGCCGTGTGGCATCGCGGTGGCTCATCCGCTGGCATATTACCTGCTTACGGCTCTGGCAAGCTTCACCTTCTGCGCTCTGGTGCAGGCAGTCATCGCGGTGTTTGGCTTCCCCGGAAAGTTTGTGGCGGTCGTGCTGCTCATGCTGCAGCTGACGACGGCGGCAGGCACCTTCCCCATCGAGACGGAGTTCCCCATATTCCAAGCGATGAGCCCGTATCTGCCCATGACCTACGTGGTGCATGCGCTGCGACAGGCGATGGCCGGTGCCGATCTGTCGCTGGTAGGCCCATGCGTGACGGCACTACTTGCGTTCATGCTTACTTCTTTCGGCATCACCTGCCTAGAGGCGCAACGTCGCCGCACCCTTACGATGATGGACCTGCATCCGTTGGTGAATCTGTAAGCTCGTCTGAAAAGACGTTCCCTTTGCGAGGCAACCGGGGCGGGCAGCTGCCTTGGTTGCCTCGCATCATACGGGTGGGATGCATGCTAGGATTGACTATCGGAGAGACACTGAGGAGGGGCATGTCATGGCTCTGTTGAACGATGGCGCCGCAATCGAGCTGGTAGGCGGCGTGCGGGCCGCGCATGTGGCGGCGCATGAGCATCTTGAGCATGAACGGACGCGACTGCGCTCGACACTCAAGACCAAGAAGAGCACGCTCACACGTCAGCGTATCATGGATGCCGCCAGCAAGCTTATCATCGAGCGCCACAGCGTGCTGTTTCAGATGATTGAGGTCGCTGATGCATGTGGTATGTCCAAAGGTTCGCTCTACTACTACTTCCGCGACCGAGACGAGCTGATAGCGGCGGTGTTTGACGAGTCGGTAAACGAGCTGGTTACGCAGATGGAAAACGCAGTTGCCCAAGCAAAAACTGCTCGGGATGCCTTGCATGGCCTGTACGAGGCGGCCGCTCAACGTCTGCGACAGGGTAGCGTGCTCTCCTTGGCCATGACTCACGAGCTGGCAGGAGCTGGGGAGGGCAACGGCGAAGATATGACGCTGCGTCTTTCGCGCGTGGCAGAGGTGATTGCCGCACAGTTGGAGCGTGCCAAAGCGGAGGGAATCGTACGTGCAGACATCGACAGCACGGCCGCGGCCGTGTTTGTGACCGGCGGCTTCATAGCAACAGCCATACTGGTTGCGCAGCAACGTCAGGAAGACGCCGAACCGCTGGATACCGACGCACTGGTTGCACATCTTATGGGCATGACCCTGCAGGGCGTGGGCACCGAAGACGCAAGCCTCATGCTCCCGTGTTCAGTTTGCGCGCGGGGCGCACCCCAGATGGAGTGCGCCCCGCCACGGTGCCATGTCGCCTTGGGCTACTTGGAGAAGTGCCTCCCGCGCCGACGGCGCACGCGCGTCCTAAGCGCCGCGCCGGACGCCACCGAGGCCGCCCCGCCAAGGGCGTACGCGGCGATGGCGGAGAGCGACGTGGGGTCGCCGGTCCTAGGCAGCGAGCTCGCCTTGGCGGTCGACGTCCCCTTCGTCGTGGTGGACGTGTTGGACGTAGACTTCGCCTGCGCGTCCTTGTAGGCGATCAGGTACGTGGAGAAGAGCCTGCTCTCACCGGAGAGGGTCGTGCCCGTTCCCTGGGCGACGGTCGTCGCCTTCCCACCGTGGAAGCCCAGCAGGTAGAAGGTGCGGCCCTCCCTGCGCAGGCCCTCCGGCACCTCGACGGAGAACCGGACCGGCGTGTCCGTCTCGTGTACGGCCACCTTGCCAAAGCCGGTCACCTGCTTCCAGAGCGAGAGGTCCAGCCACGTGCCGGGCGTGGCTCCCAGGGAGCTGGCTGCGGCCGCAAGGCCGCTCCTGTCGGCCGCGGGCACGTTGCCCTCGGCGAGGGCGGACGACTCCAGCCACACACGCGCGGCGGCTCCGTCCTTGACGGCAGCCTTCTCCTCCGCGGTGAGGACGGCATCGGCCACGGCGCCCATGTTGGAGGCGGAGGCCCTCGGGGCGCCCTCGTCGGTGACCACGTCGGTCTCGACGCTGCCGCTGCCGGCGGCCGTGATGGTCAGCTTTGCGCCGGTGAAGGAGACCTCGTAGTTCCTCCCCGCATCCAGCGTGCCCCGCACGATGTCGTAGGACCCGGCCGCCTCGCCCTCGGCGCGCGCGAGCGTGCCGGTGATGACGGACGCGTCGTCCCACATCGCAAGGCCGCTGTACCCGTAGGTCAGCTGTGGGTCCTTCTCGCCGTACACCTTGGTCTTGGCGTCGGCGGTCACGGCCAGCGTCGCCTTGGTCACGGTCAGCTTGCCGGACACGTAGGTCACGGCGTAGTTGCCCTGGACGGCGTCGCCGACTGCGGTGATGGCGTACTCGCCCACGTCCTCACCTTTGGCGCGGGACAGGGCGCGGGTGATGAGCGACTCGCTCTCGCCCTCCACGAGGCCGGCGACCGTCGAGGTCAGCTCGGGGTCGTCCTGCCCGTACGTCTTGGACTTGACGTTGGCCGTGACGGTGACGGCCCTAGGCTCGACGGCCTGCCAGCCGTCGGTCACGTCGAAGGTGACCTTGTCGAAGTTGGGGTTGGCGTTCGCGAACTGGTCGGCGGAAAGGCCCATGGCCGCCTTGCCCACGTCGGTGCGCGACGCCTCGGCGGTACCGTCGAACGAGAAGTCCGCCTCCACGTCGTAGAGCTCGTCGCTCGCCGTGGCGACGTAGCCGCTCACGGCGTGCTCGGTGCCGTCGTAGGTAGCGGTACTGCTGTTGCCAACGATGGTGACGACGACCTCGCCTACCGGGACGATGGTCTGGTAGCCGTCGGTCACGTTGAAGGTGACGGTGGCAAAGTTCGCGTTGGTGTTGGCAAACTGCCCAGCGGCGAGGCCCATGCTCGTGGTGCCCTCCTCGGTGCGCCTGGCCTCGGCCGCGCCGGAGAATGTGAAGTCCTTCCCCACGTCGTAGAGCGCGGTGTCGGCGGAGGCGTCGTAGCCGCTCACGGAGTGCTCGGCGCCGTCGTAGGTCGCGGATGCGTGGTGGCCCGTAATGGTCACGGTCGCGTTGATCGGGGTCACCGTCAGCGTGCCCTCGGTCTTGGTGATGCTGTAGTTGTCGGCCTTGGTGCCCTCGTCGAGCGTGTAGGTGAAGGAGTTGGCACTCCCTCCCACATCGGTCTGCGCGCCGGTCACGTCGTAGCTGGCACCCTCGCCCTCGGCAAAGCCGTCGCCAGAGACGGCCACGCTGCCGTCGGCCAGCGGCGTGCCGTCGTAGGGCTTGCCCGCCGTGGCGCTGGTCAGGGTGATGCTACGCTTGCCGACCGTCGCGGTCACGCAGGCGGCCTCGCTGTCGTTGTGGTTCTCGTCACCAACGGCCTTGTACCAGACGTAGTAGGTTCCCGCGTTGGTAGCTGTAGGGATGGATGTGGTATATTGTTCAGTTGCTTCGGTTGCGGTGCCAAGGGCGTACTGCATCTCGCCGCCGGTCGGTGTGCCGGTCACGGTTACAAGCGGCTTCTCCGTGCCGTCATAGGTGCGGTTGTTCGCGGTGACGGTGGCAGCAACAGCATTCGCCTTGTTGATCGTCACGGTTACTTCTTTGGTCGCCTGTGTATAGGTGGCAGTTTCCGCTGCCGTTACAATGACAGTAGCTGTGCCGACCTTCTTGATCGTCAGCGCGCCGGTAGAAGCGTTCACGTCGATGTAATCTGCGCTACCTTCCTTGACCGCGTAGCTGATTGCGCCGTCACCGTTGGTCGTAGCAGAAACTTTCTTGTCCGTGTCACCGTAGGTGGCTGTCACGTCTGACGCGGTGATGGTCTGTGTCTGTTTGGCGCTGACCGTCACTTTCGCGCTGCCGGTGTATGTGGTGTAGTTATCCGCCTTCACCTGATAGTAGACGGTCTTTTCTCCAACTTCGGTCTGTGTCGGGCTGGCGTCAAGATTGTAGGTCCCAGCTTCCGTTCCATACTTCACGGTTGAGCCGGTGGCCGGGTCAGTAACATTCACGGTGATGCCGTGGGGCTGTCCGTCAATAGTTGCATTGACGTCCTCTGCGCTGACGGTCATGGCCTTGGTGTTCACCGTCACGTTCACATCTTTGGTGGCCTGTGCGTAGGTATCGGTCTCCGCTGCGGTGACAGTGATGATTGCGCTGCCCGCCTTTACGATGGTGAGGTTGCCGGAGGCATCCACAGTCACGGCGTCGCCACTCTTGATTGCGTAGCTCAGCCCGCCGTCGCCGGTGGTGCTGGCATTGATCTTTACGCCCGTGTCTCCGTAAGTCGCAGTTACGTCAGACGCGGTAATAGTTTGTGTCTGCTTGGCGCTGACCGTCACTTTCGCACTGCCTGTGTAGGTGGTGTAATTGTCCGCCGTCACCTGATAGTAGACAGTCTTTTCTCCAACTTCAGTCTGGGTCGGGCTGACATCGAGGGTGTAGCTGCCTGCCTCTGTGCCGTACTTCACGGTTGCACCGGATGCGGGGTCGGTGACGGTCACGGTGATGCCGTGGGGCTGTCCGTCAACAGTCGCATTGACGTCCTCCGCGCTAACGGTCATGGCTTTGGTATTGACGGTCACGGTCACGTCCTTTGTGGCTTTCGCGTAAGTATCGGTCTCCGCCGCAGTAACGGTGATAACCGCGCTGCCCGCTTTGTTGATGGTGAGGTTGCCAGAGGCATCCACAGTAACGGCATCGCCACTCTTGACTGCGTAGCTCAACGCGCCGTCGCCGTTAGTGCTGGCATTGATCTTTACGCCCGTGTCGCCGTAAGTCGCAGTCACGTCGGAGGCGGTGATGGTCTGGGTCTGCTTGGCCGGAGCAATTGTAAAGACTATCTTTAACTGTCCCATTCCCGCATCATAAATATCACCACTATACGATACGCTGGATGATGCCTCTACTCCTTCTCCTGTCGTCCAGGTCTTTTTACTGGTGTTGCCCGACCAGCCTGTACCAGAGCACTCAACATACGCGGCAGTTACTTCAATCTTGGTAAATTTTCCGGAGGCAGTCGTAAACGTTCCGCCTTCCGCGAACAATAGATCCATAAAACTTGCATGTCCGGGAGCAAAAGTAATACCGTCTTTGGTGAAAGAATCATCCCAAGGATGTTCGGGAACTATGTCACTCGCATTCCATGTTACGGTGGTGTCCGCCGCATACGCCGTCAGGCTCATGCCGGGAAACAGCCCGAGAACCAATGCAAGGCTGAGAAACAGCCCTAATAATCTTTTCATCTTCTTCATAAGCAGCAACCTCCAAATAATCGTAGATGAACTATCGCACGGTCGGAGCGACAGCCTTTCTTTGCGTGCTTCTGCGCTTCGTTGCGTGTTCTCCTCCTTATTCGGGACGCACGCGGCGGCATGGCTCACATGGTTGCGTGTTGCCGTGCCGGGCAGCGCAGGTCCTAGAACGCCGCCGCCAGCTCCTCCTGCGTCCAGGGCTTCGGGAGGAAGCCGCCGACGGGGAGCCCGGCCAGCTCGCGGGCGACCTCGTCCTCGCCGCAGACGGTGACGAAGACGACGCCGACGCGGGGGTTCAGCTCCCGCATCGCCTCCGCCAGCCGGATGCCGCCGAGCCGCTCCGGCCCGAGCTCCACCTCGGTCAGCAGCACGTCGCAACCTTCCGCCTCGGCGAACATCAGTGCGGGCTCGGCACGCCCGAAGCCGTGCAGTTCCGCCTCCGGCGCGATCCGCGGGACCTGTTCCCGCATGGCGCTTCGCGCGAAGCCGTTCGTGTCGACGTGTATCACCTTCACGACGTCCCCCAAAGCTCCGCCGCGCGGCGCGGGCGCATGGGTCCTGCGGCCCGAGCCGTCGCGCCTGACCCCGGCTTCGCGCCCCTTGGGGCCGTCGCGTGCGATTCCTTCCAGGCCTTCAAGGATGTGCGCCTCCTTCACGTGCAAGTCGAACGAGAAAACCGCAAGTCCCGGCGGGGCGCAGCGTCCCCGCCGGTCTCGGCGGTCATCCATCGTCGAGGTACGCGACCTTCGCCATCGGGCCGGCAGGCGCGCACACGAAAGGGCGCGCCGGCCGCGGAGGCAATGCCCCGCAACGGGCGCGCCCGTCGTCATAGGTTCTATGGGTTGCGTTGTTCTCCGGCCTGCGCCTGGTCGCGAAATCCGACCGGGCCGTCCTACGGAGCCTATGCCGA
>JAFWLX010000281.1 GCA_017510875.1 Atopobiaceae bacterium
AATGGCAGCCGTCTCGTCTGCCCAGTCGGTCCAGACGCCCTTCTCGTAGGCCACATAGCTCTCGCCCGGGTTGACATTGCTGATGAAGTATGCCGTCATCTCGTCACCAAGCGGCCCGCGCGACTCGTTGTATGCCTCGATGGCATCATGCGAGAGCGCAGACGTTGTGACCAGGGCGTACTTGGTGCCATCAGCCGTGTTCACGCGGTTGAGAACGACAACGGACAGGCGCTCGCCCTTGTTTGCCACAATATTGCGGGTGAGCTTGATGCGATGGTATCCCGCAAAGGTAAAGCTCTGCGAGGTGCTATCCACCAGAAGGCCATCCATGGGGCCCTCGGCATCGGGAGCAAGCTTGTACACCGAGACCGTCACGTTGGTATTGGCGTCGCCCGTGAGCGCAGAGACATCCTCAATCACGCAGTCCATCTCGGCCTCAAACACGTTGGCCGCATAGACCGGTGCATCAAAGAGCGTGGAGTTGTACAGCTGTGCGGGCATAAGGTCATGCTCAAGAATGGACACGTGGTCGGGCGTAGTCTCTTTGTCGGGAACGTTATACTCAAACGACTCTGCGATCAGGATGGTCTGGTCATAGTACGAGAGATAGAAGTATCCGCCGTCGCCCCATTCGGTGCCCCAGCTGTTGCGCACGATCCAAGCGCCGTCTTTCTCCGGCTGATGATCGGCAAGGAAGTTCTCCTTGGCAAACGTGTCGTCCCAACCCACGATGGTTACGGCATGGTTGGGAGTAATGGGCTCATAGGTGTATTGGGCAAAGATGACAGGATCGGTTCCTGTGAAATTGAGGTAGGTGGGCTTCTTCTCTTCTTTGGCTGTCATTACCTCGTCTATGGGCTCACCAAACAGATTCTCGGTCTCAATGAGCTTGACGAGCTGCTCACGCGTGAGCTTCTCTACGTCATAGGTGTCAAGAGGCATTCCATTGAGGGCCAGCCTAGCCGTCACAACCCTCATGAGCTTACGTGTGGGAATGTCATCGATGTTCTCGTAGTCGCTCTTAATCCTTATATAGAGGGCAATCGCGTTGCGCCTGACATCGGGATAGCTTTTTGAAAGCTCGTCAGCAATAGACTCGATCTCTTCTTCGCTCATCTTGGGCATTGACTGGTCGGCGCAGAAACAGATGCCCACACCACGACCATTGAGAAGCTCGCTCTTGATGGCCTCGGTGCCATTGGGGTCATAGACATAGTTGCCATTCTCGTCAATGGTTGCAGGAGGCGGCAGGATGTTGGCATTTTTAAGGGCAAACGATTGCACGAAGCGGTCTTCTTCAGGAAGGGACCAGTCGCCGTCCCCTGTGACTTCACCCGCGGCGTTCTGGTACGGGATCAAGTCTTCGGTCACAGGGCCAATGCCTGCGGCAAGGGAGGATGCAGAGAGCACGAAGTTGCCGCCCAAGTTATATATACCAGATGACGATTCAAGGTCCTTGACCGGATAGGTGCCCTCGCCCGCAAGGCCTTCGTCATAGGGATAGGCACCGGCATCGTAGGCATCCAGAGTAGGCAACGCGCGCATGGTGAACCAGGCAAGGTGCTTCTCCGAGAGGTCGAGCGGCTTGCCATTGTCTTTCTCGTATTTCTCCGCCGTGGTCTTCATGGTGCTAAGGAGGCTGGTCTCGCTTGCAGCCATGGTGGCAAAGCTCCAGCAAGTGCCCCACGGACTCTGGTTCCTGACCTCACTGACCACGCCGCGATCGCGAAGGTCAAACTTTGTGGGGAACGTGTCTGACTTAGAAGACCAGTCGGCTTGGTTGTAGACCGCAAAGGTATCGGCGCCATTTTTGATGGCCCGTTGGGCAACATCGGTGTAGCTCTCCACAAGCTGATCGTGCTGAGCGGAGGTCGAGGCCTTGCTGGCATCGCCGTATCTTGACTCGGTGGGATAGTCGGCAGTGGATAGAGCCGTACTCTCGTCTTTGGACGTATCGGCCGTGGCATCGTCTGTCGTGGCGGCATCGTCCTTTGAGGCATCGTCTGTTGCGGCATCCGTCTTGTCGTCATCCTTGGCGCTCTTGTCGTCTGTGGAGGCCTTGTCATCTGTGGCATCCGCTGCGGTGTCAGCCTGCTCGGTCATCTCTGCCTGATCGGACGTATCGGTGGTATCGGCTGCGGTCTCGTCCGTATCCTTGGTGCTGTCAGCGTCCTTCTTGACAACGTCCTTGCTCGACCTGCTCTTCTTGCCACTGTCCTTTGCGGCATCCTTGTTGGTGTCCGCGTCCTTGGCAGCGTCATCGGTGGCTGCAGCCTCATCTGTGGTGGCATCATCTGATGCCTCATCGGTGGCCTGAGCCTCGGTGCTGGCGTCATCAGCTTGACCGGTCATTTCGGCCTGGTCGTCTGTGGTTGCGTCCGTGTCCTCGGCTTTGGCATCTGCATCGCCATCCTGGGCGTCTGCCGTATCGGCAGCATCGTCCGCAGTGCCCTGCTCCGTGCCATCCTCGGCCGTTGCGGCTTGATCCTGCTGGTCATCGGCCGATTCGTCAGTTGTGGCAGACTCATCACCACTATCCCGATCCTTGGCAGAATGATCTGCCTGCTGCTCGGTCCCCTGTTGCTCACCTCCCGTTGTTTGTCCGGGAAGACTTGCGCCCTCGCAGGCACATAGCGCAAACACCACGGCAAAAAGCGCCAGTACCATGGCGAGGTAGCGCCGTTGCTTGCCTCTGCTTCTCATAGCAACCTCCTTGGAACACAGACACCAATACCCAACGCCCAACTAGCCTTCTAAAGACATATGGGCAGCCCCTGCCACTCGCTTGCGTGATGGGGGCTGCCCATATCGTTTTGAGAACGTCTAGTCTTTGTGATTGCCCTCCCCCCACGGTGTTTGAAGGCCAACTGTTTCATAAGAAACGTTTTGCCCTTCATACGAGCCAACGGTCTTGACGCCCGCAAAAAAGAAGGTAATCAAATCTAGTATAGTAGCGAAATCGACCCAGAATTCTTCAACGCTTGGCGTGGACGCTTGCAATAGCTCGGCCAGCTGGTTAAAACGTCACGATTGGGGGGCGTATCGTGTACCAATTAGCCCTGACGGGCCTTCAATCCAGAAGGTTCAACCTCTTTCGAGCCTTAACCCTCATGTTCGCCTTGAGCCTTATGCTCTGCTCTCTGGCACCCGCCCTTGCCCTTGGCGACCCTTCAAATCAAGACTATGCCAACCTCATTGAGGATCAGTATGGCAACGAGATGGCAAACGAAAATGCCTACGCCAATGACGCAGAGGACGAGGAGGAGCTGAACGAGACTGTTGTTCGCGCTGGCATAGGGCTTCGCACGTCGCGCAAGGTCTTTGACTACTTTACCCTCTATACGGACACGCACTTCTTTGAGCCTTCCACAACCTATAACCATGACCTTGCCATAATGTCCATTGGTATGGCCCTAAGCGCCAGCCGACTTGTCCCCTTTGAATCGGATGCGCAGCTAAAGCCCGACAAATACTTGGTTCAGTATCTTTCGGACAGCGGATTTGAGGATATCCGTGAGGATGACTATGACAGGCTTCCCTCGCTCTATACCGTAGCTACCGCCATCGGACACAAGAGCATCACCGACAAGGATGGAAATACCTCAACCCTTATTGTTGTGGGCGTATGCGGCGGTAACTACAAGAAGGAGTGGCTGTCTAACGTTACGGTGGGGCTGGAGGGACGTCATGCCGGTTTTGACAGCGCCGCCCGCGAGGTGACCGACCGAATCTTTGGATATCTGGGCACCAATCATGTCACGGGTCGTGTGAAGATATGGATTGCGGGCTTTAGCCGTGCCGGCGCCATTGCCAACCTCACCGCCGCAAACCTTGACGATTCTGGTTTCTGTAGCAAGGATGACCTGTTTGCCTACACCTTTGCCACGCCGCGCAACACCCTTGGCTCGCCAGAGGGCTACGACAACATCTTCAACATCGTGGGACCCATGGACATGGTTCCACAACTTGCTCCGGCCGCTTGGGGCTTTGGTCGCTACGGGACCGACCTTGTTCTTCCTGGGCAAGAGACCGACAGCGATTTTGCTCGCAAGTACCTGAAGATACAAGAAGGCTTTGAAACGATATACGAGACATCCAGCAACTATAATCCCAAGCTCAATCTGAGCCTGCGGATCATTGTGGGTATGTTTGAGCAATTGACGCCCACAAGAAACGACTACGACAGTGGTGCTCAAGGTACGGTTTTGAGCATCCTTGAGGATAAGTCCGTACAGAACATGCTTACGTGCTTCCGCAAGCTCACCGTCAAGACCAAGGATGACCCGCCAGAAAAGCGACGCCTTGAGGACGAGATGATCGAGACGATGGGCAACTTCTCGGGGGAAGTCATGAACTTTTCCTTATTGGGCAACTCAAGCAACGAAGGCTCTTTGGGTTCGCTGGTGTTCCATGAGCACATTGAGGACCTGTACCTTATGTGGATGAGCATGGATCTTACGCCCGAGGAGCTGTTTGGAAGTCCTCATACCTTCACCTACCTGTTTGTGGCAGGTCCTGCCGACGTAAGCGTCACCGATACCAAGACAGACGAAGAGCTCCTGCTGGCAAACACCGACATCCCCGATATGGAATCGCTGATATTGGGTGAAGGACGCAGCCTGGCACACTTTAGCTTCTATAACGTGCAGGCAGATCGCAACGTATTGTGTGTGGCGGTTCCCCATGACAGCAACTACGAAGCCACCTGGACGGCTACAGAGAATGCCAAGATAGAGACCTACGTTATTCCAAGCGAGCTTTCCATCCATCCCAGCTATGAAACCTACGTGCAGACGCAGGATGCCAAGAAAGGTGACTCGGCCACCTTCTACCAGGCAAAAGGAAGCAACGTCTCTTCCCTTGACGTTGAGCCGCAGGAGGTGAGCTCCTCCCAGATTGCCACACTTGTAGGTCTGAACCACCTTGTTGACGGATGGCGCATGGGCATCATGGAGGCTGTTCTTGCTGCATGCCTGATTTTCATCGTTATCCGTCTCTTTGGTGCTCTGCTCAACCACCACGGGCTCAACGATAGGTGGAAGATCCGTTTTGTACTCAGTTCAATTGTCATGATCGGCTTAGTTGAAAGCGAGGCCGCCTATTGGCTGTTTGCGGCAACGCCCATGATTCGCGCCTTCTGGAAGGCCCTAGCCGGTGTTGCGGTCTTGCTCTACTGCGTGGACTGCCGTAAACCAGGAAGCAAGTACTTCTGGAGCGTCCTCCTTTCTCTTACGCTCTGCACCATAGGAGACATTGCCATCAACCTCTGGTTCCTAGGGGGCGTCATCTTCTTTGCGCTGGCTCATCTCTCGTTTATCAACCTCTTCCAAAAGATCAAGCCGTTGCGCAAGGTAATGTGGCTCTGGTGGTTGCTTGCCTCGATCCTTGTGGACTTTGTCATATATACGATGTCCGATTCCTTTGACACGGCACACCGCGTAGGGGCCCTCTGTTACGCACCCATACTGTTGCTCATGCTGTTTACGGGCCTGCATCAGCACAGTACGCTGCGCCTTGCCTCCACGCTCTTCCTTACCTCCGATGGCCTGCAGGGTATCTACTTCCTTAAGGAGACCTACGCATACCTTCACATGGCGTATATGCTGCTGTACTTCCTCTCGCTCATAGTCATGTGCCGCTGGCTCTGTGAGGAAGAGATTGCAAGCCCGCAAGAAGGTGATAAGGACAACGAGC
>JAFWLX010000282.1 GCA_017510875.1 Atopobiaceae bacterium
AACAAGTACTTCACCATCAGTGGCATGCCCGTCGCGAGCGGTCAGTATTGGAACGGCGTCCACGGTGCACTGCCAGGTCAGGCGGAGCAGGATGCCGAAGGCTTGCAGCAGATGCGCACGTTGGCGCGAAACATGGTCTTCCTCATGAAGTCCATCGCGCTGGGTAAGGAGGCGTTCGGTCTGCCCGAGCGCGAGCCAGGCATCTTTACCAACTTCGTGCGTTAGGTACGCGAGCACCTATGCCTAGCTTAGCTCTCCCAGCATCTGGGCGGGGTTATCGGCAGCCTTTACCTTGTTGAAGGTGCGCACGATGACACTCTCCTCGTCGACGAGGTAGGTGGCGCTCATATGAACCACCGCGCAGTCTTGAATGTTCGCATTGGCACCGAGGACAACAGTCAACTCATCCGCGCGGATAACCGCGTCGTATCAGATTGAGCAGTGGGAGCCAAGCGTCACGTCTCCCAGCACATGTGTCCTAGGTACGACGCAGTTGGGCCAATCTAAGGCATGCCTGCTCTCCCGTGGAAGAATGCCTACTACCGCGTACTGATGCTATAGAACTCATAGTCGCTGGTGTGACGTGAGATCGAGTACTCAAACGGTGTGCCGTCAGCCAAATAGGCGACTTGACGAACCTCGAGGAGGGGTTCTTTCTCGTTGGTACAAAGCCACGTACGCTCGTCTTCGGTGGGCATCACGGCCTTGATGGTGCGATGTGCGCTTCCGATCTTGAGGCCAAGCTCATCCTCGATGTAGTGATAGATGGAGGCCCTGAGCGTGCTCTCCCGCAAATTGGGGATGAGCGAGATGGGCATGTAGGTGTACTCGACGACTTTGGGAGTACCGTCCACGAGGCGGGTACGGCAGATGTAGTAGGCAAAACCGTCGCTGTCCATACCCAATTTGTCTGCGATCTCGACACTGGGGCGTACCACCGAGAAGCCATGCACCTCGCTTGTGAGCGCCTGTGACGTACCCTCATACTCGGCTGTCATGCCCGACATCTGCTGGGAGGTGCTGCCCTGTCGGGTAATGATGCCCTTTGCGACGGTAGTCTCCTTGATGTATACGCCAGAACCCCTGCGCCTGGCCACAATGCCCTGCAACTCAAGCTCGTCCATGGCGCGCTTGACCGTGGTGTTGCTCACGCCATAGCGCTCACAGAGATCGGGCGTCGTCGGGAGTCGGTCTCCCTTCTTGTACACACCATTGGCCAGCTCGTCGAGCAGGGTGTTTACGAGCTCTTGGTACTTAAGCATGCTTCCTCCGCCTCTCGCCTACATCCTTATTATGACCGTTTGCGCCAACTTAAACATCGTCCAAAAAAAGTTAGAAAAAGTGCTTGCAAAGAAAATTAAAAGCGTGTACTTTACTAATCAAGCACTTGCACAAGCAAGAAGCAGACGAAAACCAAGCCAGCACCCATAAGCAGAAAGGAAGGATTTGACATGGCAGGCGGAAAGGGTCAAGCGTTTCTCGACAAGTTTGCTGAGATCTCAGGAAGGATTGGGTCGGAGGTACATCTGCGCAGCCTGCGCGATGCATTTGCGACCATCATGCCGCTGTACATCCTTGCGGGCATCGCGGTCCTCATCAACAACGTGGCGTTCCCCCTGTTCCTCAGCGGAGATGCGCTCGCGAACGCTCAGTACTGGGGCAATTCGCTCACGCAGGGAACGTTGAGCATCTCGGCCATCCTGCTGTGCGGTGTGGTTGGTTATTGCCACGCGCACAACACGGGGTTCAAGCGTGATATCGCCTGTGTGGTCGTGGCCATTGCGGCACTCTTCGTGACCATGCCCCAGGCAGTGGACGTGAATGGCGAGCAGGTAGGTGGCCTCTTTGCTTCGGGCAACACGGGCACCGGTGGGCTCTTTGGCGCTATCATCATTGGCTTGCTCGCCACGATGCTCTTCATCAAGCTTGCGGGTGTCAAGAAGCTCGAGATCAACCTTGGTGAGGGCGTGCCTCCTATGGTTGCCACCTCCTTCAACATCATGATTCCTATGCTGCTGACGCTTTCCGTCTTTGGCCTGGTGGCTACCGTGCTGCACGTTGGCTTCGGCACCGACGTTGCCACGCTCATCAAGCTGTTCGTCCAGGCGCCACTTCAGAGCCTCAACTCCAACATTTGGGGTGTCGTAATCATCTATACCTTCGCAAACCTGCTGTTCTGCCTGGGCATTCATCAGAGCGCCATCTCCGGTGTGCTTGCTGAGCCCATGCTTACTATCCTCATCACCGAGAACATGGCGGCCTATGCTTCTGGCGGCTTTGCGGCTATCCAGCCTGATCACTACATGAACATGCAGATCGTCAACACCTTCGGCCTCATTGGTGGCTCTGGCTGCACCCTCTGCCTGCTCATCGCCACGTTCCTCTTCTCCAAGAACAAGACCAGCAAGACGGTTGGCTCTCTTGCACTGGGTCCTGGCATCTTCAACATCAACGAGCCTGTCATCTACGGCTATCCCATCGTTTACAACCTGCCGCTTATGATTCCGTTCGTGCTGGTTCCCGACCTGTTCATGATCATCACGTACTTCGCTACGGTTGCCGGTCTCATCAATCCCTGCGTGGTTATGGTTCCGTGGACTACGCCGGTGTTCCTGTCGGGTTTCCTGGCGACTGGCGGTGACTTCAGGGCCGTCATCCTGCAGGTCATCCTCGTGGCCCTGGGCGTGCTCATCTACCTGCCCTTCATGAAGGTTCACGAGCGCGTCGTTGCCCAGCAGGCGGCAGAGGAGCTCGCTGAGTAGCCCTTCCCTTCCTGGTGGGGTGGCCGGAAAAGTGGCCGCCCCACCCCTTCAAGTTCTTGTCATCTAGGTTCATGTGAC
>JAFWLX010000283.1 GCA_017510875.1 Atopobiaceae bacterium
GCTGCGGACTTTTGTACGAGCCCTTCGGGCCGTGACATGCCACTGGCATGTCACGCAAACAGGTCCTCGCTAAGCGCCGCGCCGACGGGCGGAGCAGCCTCAGAAGGAGCCCGAAGGTTGCCGCCCGGCCGGTCCGTGGCGGCGACGTCCCCCGAGGCCCCTTCTGCTACGCTTTTCTTGCGACAATAGTGGTACCTCATTCGTATCCATAGCAGAGGGGAGGCGCTGTGAGCCAATCCTGTGACATAGAGCAGATCTTTCGCAGGCACGTGAAGACGGTGTATCGCGTGTGCTACTCGTTCATGGGCTCGGCGGCCGATGCCGAGGACGCCACGCAGGCAACGTTCATGAAGCTCATCGACCATCCACGTACCTTCGAGAGCGAGCAGCACGAGAAGGCATGGCTTATCGTGTGTGCGTCAAACCTGTGTCGCGACCTGCTCAAAAGCGCGTCGCGCACGCGCGTGACGGCAATGCCCGAGCAAGAGCCTGCCGACACGCGCCAGACAGGACCTATCGACGAGACGCTCGATGCGGTGCTGCGCTTGCCCGACAAGTACAAAGACGTGGTCTACCTGCACTATTACGAGGGATACAAGACCGAGGAGATTGCGCAGATCACAGGCGAGAAGCCGTCAACTGTGCGTAACCGACTGCGCGATGCGCGGGCGCTGCTCAAGAAGGCGTTGGGAGGCGAGGCGTGATGGATGCCAAGAACACTCGGATGGATGAGATGCTCGACGACACGGCTCTTGAGCAGCAACTTCATCGTGCCTACAGCAGCATCGAGCCAAGCGACAAGGCGCAGGAGCGCATGCTGGCAAACCTGCTGAAGGCGCAGGCGAACAAGCAGGAGCAAGAGACGCAGGACATGCCAGCACAGACTGTGGTCAGGCCTCCGCTCAAGCTGGTGGAGCCAGATCCTATGCCTGAAGTCAGCGCAGGTCCCCGACGACGGCTCATATGGCTGCCAATTGTGGCGGCTGTGGTTGCCGCGCTTGTAATTGTGCAGGTAAGCGGCATCATGGGCGGACAAAACGCCAGCTCGGAGGCTGCCAAGCAGACGGCTCTCTCCAACGAGGCCGCCACAGATGCGGCAGGGGAGATGGAGTTTACCGACAACGCCTACGAGACGCTGTCCGCAGAGGGCGCTGTGCGAGATAGTGCAGAGGCGCCGGCCAATCCTTCGACGGTTGACGTGTATCCCTGCGTGACCCTGTCAAACGGCGTCAAGCTCACAGCTCTGATCGATGGCTCGCATACCGAGAGGGTCGAGCAATCCAAGGTGGGCTCCTCTGTAGGAGCGGCAACGGCTACGCCCTTTGACTCGGACGATCAGGTATCGTGCGAAGCATTCGAGCTAAAGGGCAAGCAAGGGGAGTATGCCGTGCGCTACCAGGGCGAGGACAGCTACTGGAGGTGCGTGCCGCTCAAGCTGTAGTGGCTATCTTGTGAATAGCGTGGATTGGGGGACCGTCCCTTTTCCACGCTGCCTCACAGTTTGTCACCTGGGGACAGTCTCAAGACTGTCCCCAGGTGACAAACTGTCACGCGGTGCCTGTCCCCAGGTGTCACCTCCAGAAGTCTTTCCGACAAAAAGCCGTGCTCCCTCGTATCTAAGGTAAGTCGGTCTACCGAAGGGAGCCTGAAATGACCCACAACAACATGCTGAGTACCGGTCGTTCGATTGCGTCTGCGGCCATCACGGCGTCTCTTGTGGCGGCGCTTGCGGGATGTGGCGTCTTTCCCACAACGCAAAATACCGCTACCAGTGACACCAATACCAGCGAGGCCAAGAATCAGACCTCACAGACCCTTACTTCCGAGACCGCCGTTACCGATAGTGACGGCTATATAGCCTACGAGTACGAGGAAGGCGGGGCCATGTTGGCGCCCAGCGACGAGGGATACGTTGACTTCAACACCGAGGAGTACGCCTCCCTCGAAGAACAAGGATTCATCTCGGCCGCAACCCGTCCGCTCTCTACCGTCTCGTCGGATGTGGATACGGCCAGCTACTGCAACCTGCGCCGCATGCTGCGCGACGGTTGGACGGCAGAAGAGATTGACTCGGGTGCCGTACGCATCGAAGAGATGCTCAACTACTTTACCTACGACTACGACACGCCTACAGGCGATGACCTGTTTGCCACAACGGTGCATGTGGGCGACTGCCCGTGGAACAAAGAGACCAAGCTGGTTACCATTGGCTTTGCCACGCCAAAAGAGTCGCCCTCCATTGCCGAGAAGGGCTCTAACCTGGTCTTTCTCATTGATGTCTCGGGATCGATGAACTCGTCCGACAAACTGGGCTTGCTCAAGGACGCCTTTGGCGAGCTTGTCTCGCACCTAGACAAGAACGATCGCGTGTCCATTGTGACCTACGCAAGTGGCGAGGAAGTGGTCCTTGAGGGTGCGCGCGGAGACGAGGAGCGCAAGATCATGCGGGCCATCAACCGCCTGCGCGCCGATGGCTCCACTAACGGCGAGGCTGGCTTGGAGAAGGCCTACAAGGTGGCGCAAGACAACTTCATCGAGGGCGGGGTCAACCGCATTGTGATGGCCTCCGATGGTGACCTCAACGTGGGAATGTCCAGCGAATCCGACCTGCACGACTACGTTGACAAGCAGCGCGAGACGGGCATCTACCTCAGTGTGCTGGGCTTTGGCTCGGGCAACTACAAGGACAACAAGATGGAGACTCTGGCCGACCACGGCAACGGCTCGTACCATTACATCGACTGCATCGAGGAGGCCGAGCGCGTGCTGGGGTCAAAGCTCACGGCAAACCTGGTTCCCCTTGCCGATGACGTGAAGGTGCAGGTGGAGTTCAACCCTGCGCAGGTAAAGGGCTATCGCCTCATTGGATACGAGAATCGCGCCATGGCTGACGAGGACTTTCGTGATGACAAGAAGGATGCGGGTGACGTGGGTCCCGGAGCTCAGTTTACGGTTGCCTACGAGGTGGCGCTCACAGACTCCAAGCAGGAGGTTGCCCAGACCGACCTCAAGTACGGCCAGAAGAGCACTGGTGACACCAACAGTGACGAGTGGCTAAGCGCAACCGTGCGCTACAAGCCCGCAGACGGCGGGGGCGTGCGCGAGCAGAACACCGTGGTAAGCAAGAAGGATCTGGTGGAGAACCCGGGCGAAGACTGGCGCTTCCAGGCTGCCGTCATCGAGTTTGGTATGCTGCTGCGCAACTCCGAGTACGCGGGCACCGCAAGCTACGACCAGATATATGACCTGCTTGGCAACGACAAGCTTCCCGAGGAGCGCGAGGAGTTCCTCGAGCTGGTAGATATGGCGTTCGAGTAGCGGGGTTGCCCCCAAGGCCAGTCTCCTCAAGAAGAGGCCCCCTATGGAAAGTATGCGAGGGGCTTGGCCCTAACGGGAGAGCTTGCTTTGGTCAGCAGATGGTCTGTTCGGTGAGCGGTGTGACAATAGAGCCTAACAAAGAAGAAGGCTCTCCCATATAGGATTGAATCAAAAGGATGACTGTTGTTTTGGCCAAGCAGGCCTGTCGTGCCAGACGCCCGCCAACAGTGATTATAGCTAACAAATACCTTACAGACCGCTTATAAAAGCTACCGATTAGCGCTGCAATATTCACGTTTGCGAGTATCTGGGAGCGATAGTATTCCGTCTTCTAACAAACTGGTAACATTCTTTTGAATTAGTGCCTGATTCATCAGTGTTTCCTTGCAAAGAATAAGGAGTGTTTCATGAGTCGAGTACGACACATCGAGAATCAGTTCTACGACAAGTTCGCAGAGCTGGCTCACGAGATAGCAAAGGGTGCCGAGATTTTTGCCGCCATTGCGCATGACTACCCGGCGCTCAAGCGTCGCATTTCCGAGGTCAAGGAGTGCGAGGTCAGATGCGACGCCATCACGCGCGAGACGCTCACCCTGCTTGAGAACTCGTTTATCACGCCGTTTGACCGCGAGGATATCAACCTGCTGGTGCGCGAGCTCGACCACATTGCCGACGGCATGGACAACGCGGCGGCCCGCTTTGACCTGTACGACATCTCGGCCATGCGTCCCGAGGCCGTACAGATGGCCGACCTCACCCTGCAGGCCTGCAAGGAGCTTGAGGTTCTGTTCGACCACTTTGAGAACTTCAAAAAGGATCCCATCGTGCGCGAGAAGATGCATACGGTGGGCACCATCGAGGACGAGGGCGATACGGTCTCTCGCCAGGGCCTGGCCAACATCTTCCGCGAGCACAACGACGCGGTAGAGGTGCTCAAGTGGAAGTCGCTGCTTGACACCATGGAGAGCACGGTTGACTCCTGCAAGGGCGTTGCGAACGTGGTTCGCAGCGTACTCATGAAAAATGCTTAGCCCGCTGCTGTTTGGCGTGTTGATTGCCGCCATCATCTTCGAATTCATCAATGGCTTTCACGATACGGCCAATGCCATTGCTACTACGGTGTACACACGTGCCCTACCGCTACGAGTGGCCATCCTTATGAGTGCGACGATGAACTTCATTGGCGCCCTTATGAGCGAGAAGGTGGCCATGACTATTGCGCATGGCTTGGTTAATATCTCGCTCGAGCTCTACGTCATTTTGGCTGCTCTATTGGGAGCCATTATCTGGGACTTGCTTACGTGGTGGTTCTCCATTCCGTCTAGCTCAAGTCACGCCCTTATTGGTAGCCTTATTGGTGCCACTATTGTGTTCTCGCGTAGCATTGAAACGGTGGAATGGAATGGCGTGCTTATGAAGGTGGTCATACCGCTGTTCACGTCGCCTCTGATTGGTCTCTGCCTTGGTTTTTGCGTAATGCGGATAGTGTTTGAGATATTTGCCTACTGGCATCCCAGCAAAGCAAATGCCTTCTTCCACAAGGCACAGATTTGTTCGTCCATGTTCATGGCCTACAGCCACGGTAATAACGATGCACAAAAAACGATGGGTATCATCACGCTGGCGCTCATAGGCTCGGGTATGCTTCCGGAGGGTTCGGGCGTGCCCACATGGGTCAAGATTATGTGCGCGGCTACGATGGCGCTGGGCACCTCTATCGGCGGCAGGCGCATCATGAAGACAGTGGGCTCTGGCGTGACCAAGCTTGAGCCGGTAATGGGCTTTGTCTCCGAGTTCTCATCAGCCGTTGCCATCGAGACCATGACCGCCCTTGGCGCACCTGTTTCTACCACGCAGGTACTTACCACATCGGTCATGGGTGCCGGTTCTGCACGCGGAGCTAAGAAGGTGAAGTGGGGTATGGCAGGCAGCATCTTTACCGCCTGGGTGGTGACTCTGCCGGCAACCATGCTCTTGGGTGGTCTCTGCGCGTTTATCATTGGCCTCTTTGTGTAAGATTCTTTGGAAGGGCGACTGGCAGGACAGGCTTTTGGTCTGTCCTGTTTTTGTATGAGGGGGTATTCATGAACTACCGCAACGACCGTTATGGCAATCCTTTGTCCATTATGGGCTTTGGCTGCATGCGCTTCTCGCGCAAGGGAACAGGCATCGACTACGAGAAGGCCGAGCAAGAGATGCTGCGCGCCTATGAGCTGGGCGTCAACTACTTTGACACGGCATACGTGTATCCCGGCTCTGAGGAGCTGCTGGGCGAGTTCTTGGAGCGCAACAACCTACGGGACAAAGTGAACGTTGCCACAAAGATGCCGCAGTACATGGTGCGCAGCGCTGCCGCCTTTGACCGCTACCTTGACGAGGAGCTGCGCCGTCTGCGTACCGACCACATTGACTACTACCTCATGCACATGATCACCGACCCTGCGCAGTGGGCCAACCTGCAGCGCCTGGGCATTGAGGAATGGATTGCGGCCAAGAAGGAGACAGGCCAGATTGGGCAGATTGGCTTCTCGTTCCATGGCAACAGCGATGCCTTCCTCAAGGTGCTTGAGGCCTACGACTGGGACTTCTGCCAGATTCAATACAACTACCTCGACGAGCATACGCAGGCAGGGCGCGTGGGCCTTAAAGCCGCTGCCGCACGGGGCATCCCGGTGATCATCATGGAGCCATTGCGCGGCGGCAAGCTGGTTGACCTTATGCCTGACGAGGGAAAGCATCTGATAGCAGCGTCTTCGCGCGGCTGGAGTGCTGCCGAGTGGGCCTTTAGGTGGCTTTGGGACCAACCTGAGGTAACTTGTGTGCTCTCGGGCATGAACTCGGTGCAGATGGTTGAGGAGAACTGCCGTGTGGCAAGCGAGGTTGAGCCCGAACAGCTTACCGAGGACGACTTTGCCCTGCTCGCGCAGGTTATCGAAGCCATAAACAGTCGCATGAAGGTGGGCTGCACAGGCTGCGGGTACTGTATGCCCTGTCCGCAGGGTGTGGATATCCCCGCGCTGTTCCGCTGCTACAACTACATGTACACCGAGGGAAAGAACGAGGGCCGCAAGGAGTATTGGCAGACGGTATCGCTGCGCAAGCAAAAGGCCTTTGCCCGCCAGTGCGTGGGATGCGGCAAATGCGAGAAGCATTGTCCGCAAGGCATCCCCATCCGCGAGATGATTCACATTGCCGACCGCGAGCTACGCCCGCTCCCGTGGCGCATTGCCGGAGTCGTGGCACGTCACTTTAGCGTGCGCTGAGCGTGGATTGGGGGACCGTCCCTTTTCCACGTTGCGGGGAAGACAGCACTGTTCCGTAACGTCTTTTCCGCAACGTGTAAAAAGGGACGGTCCCCCAATCCACGCTAGCGCCTATCCAGCAAGAACGTTCTTAGTCCCTAATCAGGCTCTCCAGGGTCTCAAAGAGGTTCTCGGGCTCTACCGGCTTGCTCAGGTGCGCGTTCATGCCAGCTTGCAGGCTCTTTTGCACGTCCTCGTCAAAGGCGTTGGCCGTAAGGGCAATGATGGGTACCTCTTTTGCGTCGGGTCGGTCCAGGGCGCGGATGGTCATGGTGGCCGTCAGGCCGTCCATCTCGGGCATCCGCACGTCCATGAGGATGGCATCGTAGTATCCCGGCTCGCTGGCGGCAAACTTATCTACAGCCACCTTGCCGTTCTCGGCCTGATCGACCGTGACTTGCTTTCTGCCCAAGAAATCAACCATGATAAGCGCGTTGATAGGCACATCTTCTGCCAAAAGCACGCGTCGTCCAGTGAGGTCTGCACGGTGGGCAGACTTGGTCGCGGTACTGCGTTTCTTAAACGCCTCTTTAAACTCGTCTATCACAGTTGCGGCAAACAGAGGCTTGGCAATAAAGCTGTCCACGCCGGCCTGTACGGCCTCTTCAATTATTTCGTCCCAGTTGTAAGACGTCAGTATGATGACGGCGGAGTCATCTCCTGCAATCGAGCGAATCGCGCGGGTGGTCTCGACGCCGTCCATCTCGGGCATCTTCCAATCAACCAGGATGAGGTCGTACGGCTCGCGCCGTGCACGGCACAGACGTACCATCTCAACCGCGCGGGCGCCTGAATCCGCGATGTCTGTGGCTATGCCAATCTCTTCCAACACAAGCTTTGCATGCTCGCAGGCCACGGGGTCGTCGTCTATCACAAGCACCTTCATCTCGTGTGGCTTTATCTCTATGTCGGCGTAGTCAAAGGTGTTCTCGGCATCGGCAAGCGTCACCGTGATAACAAACGTGGACCCCTTACCCTTCTCGCTTTCTACCTCGATGCTGCCATTCATCATCTCGACTACGCTCTTTGTGATGGCAAGCCCTAATCCCGTGCTGCCATACTTGTTGGCGGCAGAGGAGTCTTCCTGGCTAAAGGGCTTAAAGATATGGGGAAGGTACTCCGCGTCCATGCCAATGCCGGTGTCGCGTACGGTAAAGCGCAATACCGAATTATCTGCGTATTGGGCGGTGCGCTCGACGATAAAGTCAACCGAACCGCCTGTAGGCGTGAACTTGACGGCATTGCCCAGCACGTTTACCAGGACCTGGCGCAGTTTTGTGCTGTCGCCTATATAGTTGTTGGCAACACTACCAATAACCTGACACTCATAGTCAAGGCCCTTCTCGCTGCACTGGCTTGAGATAATGGTGTTTACCTGTTCAAGCAGCCTTGGGAACGAGAAGACCTCTTTGTTTAAGGTTACACGTCCTGACTCTATGCGTGACACGTCAAGGATGTCATTGATGATGCCCAGCAGGTGGTGAGCAGAGTCGCCAATCTTCAAAAGGTAGTCGCGGGTCTTGGTGGGTACATCGGTGTCAGACAAAGCAATGCTGTCGAGTCCGATGATAGCATTCATGGGCGTGCGGATCTCGTGGCTCATGTTTGACAGGAAGGCCGTCTTTGCGTGGCTTGCCTCCTCGGCTACGGCCAATGCGTCGCTCAGGGCCTGGCTCTGCGCCATCTGCTGGCGCGTCTCGCTGTCAACATCCGTAAAGCCAACGCCCACGGCGTGTACGATTCCGTCATCGCGGTCTGACTTATGGCGCACACCCGCGGCGCGTATCATCTCGTACGACTCTTTTCCGTCGTGCTCCACAAGGTACCTATAAGACAGCACTGCCTGCTCGCCAAGCCCCCCTCGGATGGAGTCGGCGTCTATAAAACTGAGGAAGCCCTCCCTATATTGCTCGGCCACAAACTCCTGGGCATAAGTTGAGAACAGGTCGTGGAACGAGAAGTGGTCGCCAACGTTGGGTGCGCCTTTTAGATGATCGTTGCTTTGGTAGCAGATGCCCTCATCTTTATCAAGGTTGACGAAGTATACGCTGCGGTAGTCAGATGCAAGCGCCGTGATCATGCTGTTCTGCTGGTCGCGCAGCCTGCCTTCCTCAATCAGCTGCTCTTGCAGCTGCAAGCGTTGCTGCATCTCTTGCTGCTTCACACGGTTTTCTGTCTCTGCCGCCTCTTTCTCTACGGCAAGAAGCGCGTTCTGGCGCGTCTGCCAAATCACAACTCCTGCTGCGGCAAACAGCACAAGGGCGGTAACAAGGGTTTGCAGCATGCTGCGCCGCATGAGGTTATCAGAAATGCCGCTGATCTGGTCGGTGATGACGCTTTCGCGGATAAGATAGGTGAGCATCCAGTTGGTGTTGGGTACAGGCGCATAGTCAAGCGTCTCAGAAATGCCGCTATAGGTAAACGATGTGATGCCAGAATTGCCCTCCTGGAAGTCTTTCTTTACCTTCTCAAACGAGTAGCCGTCCTCAAAGCTGGCGTTTTGCAAAGCGTCAAGCAGATTGTCCTCGCTGGCCAGACCACCAAGCACCATGTTGGTGAGCGACACGCCATCAGAGGTGTACAGGTTGCAAAACGTCGTGCCTTCAGAGTCTGACTGCAGCGAGAGGCCGTCAATAAGCTCCTGCATGTCAATCTCCATAAAGCATGCAATGAGCTTTTGTCCGTTCAGCTCGATGTTTTCCAACGGCTCGGCAATGATGACCTTCTTCTCGTCGCCGCCTAGGTCCTTGACGGTAATGATGGGTTCGGTGAGCCCTGCAAAGTCAATGCCGTACTCGTTAATGTTGTCTTGCGTGCCAAGCGCCGTGTGGATGATGCCGCTCTCGTCGACAAACGCGAACTTCTCAAGACCGTAGAGCTGCTTCATCTGGGACTGAAACGCCTGTAGGTGCTCTTCGTCAGAAAGGTCATCTTCGGTAAGCAGCGATACGGCAACCTGCATATTTTTGATGTTATTGCTCAGGTTTGTCTGCACCACTTGTCCGCGTCGTCCGGCAAGCTCGTCAAGGTAGAGCATGCTGACCGCACGCACGGCCTCCTCGGTTGCCTGTTGGGCGCTTCGTCCCATCCACCATGCGCCCAAAGCGAGGATGACGGCGAGTGTCGCTATGCCAATTGCTACGAGTTTTGCGGTAAAGCCCGTCTGACTCTGCTCGTCCATTTTGCCTCCGCTTGCCAGAATCGCGCCGCTTCAATTGTTGCCTGTCGGTGTTATTATAGCGGGTGGTATTTATTCATATTTGATGAGAAGCTTTGTCGACGCCATAAGCGAGGTTCGATGAAACAGTCAGACAACATACACGGGGGCGGCACACGACGGCTCGTACTTGTCGTTGAGGACAACGACATCAATCGTCACATTCTCTGCTCGCTGCTCGAGACGGAGTTTGACGTCATTCAGGCAAAAAACGGCGAAGAAGGCTTCAGGCTGCTTGAGGAGCACTATAGGGAGCTGGCAATCATCCTGCTTGACCTGTTCATGCCAGTCTGCGACGGCTTTGACTTCATGCGTCGCAAGCGCCTTGACAAGCGCTACGACACGGTTCCCGTGTTTGTGGTCACCACAAGCGAAGAGCTTTCAGACGAGATCCTCTGCCTTGAGCTGGGTGCAAACGACTTTGTCGTAAAACCGTACAACTTCGAGATCATGATGAACCGCATACACAACATGATCAAGCTGCGCGAGTCGGCCGCACTTGTCAACCAGCTTGCAGTCGATGCCGTAACCGGCCTCCACTGCAAGGAGTTCTTTGGCCGCACCGTCGAGGACGTGTTTGCAGCCAACGCGGATGCGTCGTTTGACATGGTGTGCAGTGACATCGCAAACTTCAAGCTGCTCAACGACCGCTATGGCGAGCGTAACTGCGACCGCCTGCTGCACGATCTGGCAACCGCTCTTAAAGAGGCCATGCCCGACTGCATTGCCGCGGGTAGAACCGGTGGCGATACCTTTGCCTTCCTGATAGAGCACAGGGAGCGGGGATGGGAGAACGTGCTGGTCTCTGCCGTGGCCAAGCTTCCGTACGCCAACCTTGACGTGCGGTTTGGCATTGTGGAAGACGTTGATCACAGCATGACCGCCTCGCAGATCTGCTACCGCGCCATGAGCACCATAGATACGGTCAGAGACCTTCATGGCAACGTTGTGGCGTACTATGACAATGACACGCACCAGCGCCAGCTTATGGAGCAGGCTATTCGCGAGAACATGAAGACGGCTTTGGAAGAGTTCCAGTTCTCTGTCTTCTACCAGCCCAAATACGATGTGCGTGCCGAGAAGACGGGCGGTGCCGAGGCGCTTGTGCGCTGGTTCCATCCAACGCTTGGGTCCATCAGCCCAGGTCTGTTCATCTCTGTCTTCGAGCGCAACGGCTTTATTACCGAGCTTGACATGTTTGTGTGGGAAGAGGCTTGCAGGGAGGTCAAACGTTGCATCGAGCTTGGCCTGCCAGTCTTGCCCATCTCGGTGAATGCCTCTCGCCTGGACTTTGACGTGCCCGACCTGCCCGATCGGCTGGCCGAGCTTGCCGACAAGCATGGTGTTGACCACTCGCTGCTGCATGTCGAGCTTACCGAGACGGCGTATACCGACAATCCCGAGGCAGTGACCAGGACGCTGTACCGTTTGCGCGAGATGGGCTTCTCTACCGAGCTCGACGACTTTGGCGCCGGATACTCGTCGCTCGTGTCGCTTAACACGCTGCCGCTTGACGTCATGAAGCTTGATATGAGCATGGTGCAGCAGGCAACAAGGCTCAATGACTTCCGCATTGTGGAGTCAACTATTAGGCTGGCGCAGACCTTGGGGTTGAAGACCGTTATCGAGGGCGTCGAGACTGCCGACGAGTCAGAAAGGGTGCGCGCCATAGGATGCGACTACATACAGGGTTACTACTACTCAAGGCCCCTGAGTCGCGATGACTTCGAGCAGTACTTGAAGAGAGAGCAAGAAAAGCATTCATGACGGATGCCTGATAAACGTGGCGATGGCATCTAGACCAGGGTGAGGGGAGACAGCATGACAATGCAGGAACTCTACGAGCAGATTGACGGCAATTACGCAGAGCTTATGGGACGCCTGCTTTCCGAGAATCTTGCCAAGACGGCTCTGACCATGTTTCTCGATGACCCCAATTGCGCCAACCTTATTGCGGCATGGCGTAGCGGCGACGAGAAGGCGGTCTTTGATGCCGCGCATGCCGCCAAGAGTATGTGCCTGAACCTCTCGCTCACCAAGCTTGGCGGTTTGGCAAGCAAGATTACCGAGGCAACACGGAAAGGCAACGAGGAGCTACGCGCAAGCACCGACGTCGATGCGTTGGTGACGGAGTTTGAGGCCGAGTACGAAAAGGTATGCGCCGCCGTGAAGGCGTATCTTAGCTAGGACTGGATCGTAACAGATGGGGCCTTGGGGCCGCCGCCCCTCACGGACCGAGCCGGCGGCAGGCCTCTGGGCTCCTTCTGAGGCTGCTCCGCCCGTCGGCGCGGCGCTTAGCGAGGACTGTCTGAGCGACTCTCCTCGGGGCAGCGCCCCGAGGAGAGTCGCGAGTTCCGCAGCTGCCGCGCCGTAAGGGCGGAGCGTGAGCCGAAGC
>JAFWLX010000284.1 GCA_017510875.1 Atopobiaceae bacterium
ATTACCGACGTGGGCATGACGCTCTTTGTTCCTATCTATTGTGGCTTTGCCTTCTCGTCCGTGTGTCTCATTCGCGCATGCGACCCGGGAATGGACGGCTTTCTGCTTACCTTTGGCGTCATGGGCTCCATTTGGCTCAATGACGCCTTGGCCTACTTTGTGGGCACCAGGTTTGGAAGGACAAAGCTCTCTCCACGGATCTCGCCCAACAAGAGCTACGAGGGCTTTTGGGGAGGCCTCGTTGGAGCCGTCCTCATCTGGGTGCTGCTTTCCCTGCTTCATGTATGCAATATAAAGATGATATTTGCCATTCCCTGTGGCCTGATTGTGGGCGTTGCCGGCCTTCTGGGCGACCTCTTTGAGTCGCGCATCAAGCGTGGGTTTGGCGTAAAGGATTCTGGCTCGCTTCTTCCGGGGCATGGTGGCATGCTCGATCGCAGCGACGCGCTGCTGTTTGGGTGCATGACCGCCTATCTGCTCCTTAGACTCGGAGGTGTTATTTGAGCATCTTTGAAGACACGGCGCCGCGTGCCAAAAGGCGGCGTCCGCTGCGTGTGGCCATTCTTGGATGTTCGGGATCAATTGGAACCCAGACGCTCGACGTATGCAGACAGCATTCTGACAAACTTGAGGTTGTTGCCTTATCGGTGTATGGCTCGTGCAAGGTGGCGGTGTCCGCTGCGCACGAGTTTGGCGTTAGGCACGTCTGTGTGGCAGATGAGACCCACAAAGACGACCCTGTGCTCGACGAGCTGCCCAAGGGCTGCGAGCTGAGCTTTGGGCCGGATGCCCTTGCCAACATGGCGGCGCTGCCCGATGTGGACTGCGTGGTCAACGCGCTGGTGGGTGCCGCTGGCATTCGTGCTGGTTACGAGGCTCTGCGCGCCGGCAAGGTGCTGGCCTATGCCAACAAGGAGTCCATCATCGTTGCAGGCGAGCTGCTCATGCCGCTGGCTCAACCGGGGATGCTCATTCCGGTTGACTCCGAGCACAGTGCCATCTTCCAGTGCCTGGTGGGGGAGAGAACTCACGAGGTGCACCAGCTCTGGCTTACCTGCTCGGGCGGGCCGTTCTATGGCATGTCGCGCGAGCAGCTTGCCGGTGTGACTGCTGCCGATGCCTTGGCGCATCCCACCTGGCTTATGGGCGACAAGATTACCATCGACTCGGCAACGCTCATGAACAAGGGCTTCGAGGTGCTCGAGGCCCATCATCTCTTTGAGGTTGACATAGACGACGTGCGCGTGCTGGTGCAACGCCAGAGCCGCATCCACTCGATGGTCGAGTTTGTGGACGGCTCTACCTTGGCACAGCTTGGCCCCTCTGACATGCGCATTCCCATACAATATGCGCTCAGCTATCCCGAGCGGTGGGACACCCCCTCGCAGCGCATCGACTGGTGCCAAGAGGCCCCCATCACCTTTGGCGAGGCGGACGAGCAGGCCTTTGGCTGCTTGGCCCTTGCCCGCGAGGCGGGGCGCACGGGGGGTACTGCCCCCTGCGTGCTCAATGCCGCAAACGAGGTGGCAAACGCGGCCTTTAGGCAGGGGGAGTGCGGCTTTCTTGACATCGAACGCATTGTTCAGGCGGCCTTGGAGGCACACGTTCCCCAAAAGGTCGAAAGCCTAGACCAACTGGCCCAGATAGACGCGTGGGCACGTAGTCAGGCACGCAAAATGCTGGCAGGTGTGGTGTCATGACGATGGTTACAGGTTTTTTCTCAGCGCTCTTTTGGGGCGCGCTTTTGCTCTCGCTTCTTGTGGTCATCCACGAGGGTGGCCACTTCTTGGCCGCGCGTGCCTTTGGGATTCGTGTGACCGAGTTCTTTATCGGCATGCCGTGTCGTTTTCACCTCTCGTTCAAATCGCGCAAGTTTGGTACCGAGTTTGGCGTGACGCCCATACTGCTTGGTGGCTACAACCGCGTGTGCGGCATGGAAAACGACGATGACGAGCTGCTAGCGTCTGCCCTTGCCATCATCCAGCGCGAGGGACGAGCAGACATCAATGCAATGAGCGAGGAGCTGGACATAGAAGGCGATCGAGGCTATGCCCTGGCCGCCTCCTTGGTAGACCTTGCCTCTGTAAGGCCGTACTACAACCCAGAGCTTGACGAGGAGCCCTGGCAACGCGAGTGGCCCCGTGCCTTCGAGACACTGCAGCGTGACGCCAACCTGCTCACCGAGTACGATGCCGGGCACGACTTTACGCAGGAGGGCACCACAGAGGCGGGCGCACCCAGGCCCGTCGACAATCCCCAGGCCTTCCTCGAGTCAGAGGTGTCCCACACGTATCTGGGCAAAGGCTTCTTCCCACGGATCATCGTGCTTCTGGCAGGCCCCCTCATCAACATCCTTTTTGCCTACGCTTTGCTCGTGGGCTCTCTGATGATTGGCGGCGTGGAGGTAAACGCCAACTCCAACGTGCTGGGCTCGGTAGTCGAGGGCTCCTACGCCGAGGCTGCAGGCCTCAAAGGCGGGGACAAGATTCTTATGATTGGCAAGTATACGGTCTCTAACTGGGAAGACCTGGTGGTTGCCATAGACTCAAGCCTTGCCGAAGGGGGCGACCTGAGGGTTGCCTACGAGCGCGATGGTCAGACCTTTGAGACCACCATCAAGCTACCCAAGGACAAACAGGTGGACATCATTGGCGTCAACGCGCGGCTAGAGACCTATCATCTCTCGTTTGCCGAGGCCAACAGGTATGCCTTTGAGTACATGAAGATGGTGGGCGGCTTGATTGCCCGCATCATCATGCCCCAGCACACCATGGAGATTGTGAGCCAGTCTTCATCCATCGTGGGCATATCGGCCATGGCATCGCAGGCGGCGGCGTCTGGGCCTAACGACTTGGCGCTTCTGGCGGCCGCCATCTCTATGTCTTTGGGCTTTACCAACCTGCTGCCCATCCTGCCGCTTGACGGAGGCAGGATAGTGGTCGAGATCATCCAGCTTATACGTGGCAAGCCCTTGTCAACAAAGATGCAGAACGCCATCAGCTATGTGGGCCTTGCCCTCTTCTTGCTGCTGTTCTGCTGTGCGCTGTACAACGACATCACAAGGCTCGTGTAAGAGCGCGGGAGGGGATGCTACATGTCAAGCAACGGGAGCGACTGTGCCCGCAACAAGACGCGTAAGGTGCGCGTGGGATCAGTCGAGGTGGGCGGTGATGCGCCGGTAAGCGTGCAGTCCATGTGCACGACCAAGACGGCCGATGCGGACGCCACGCTCGCCCAGATAGGCAGGCTTGCCGAGGCAGGGTGCGAGATTGTGCGTGCTACGGTTCCCAACCGCGAGTCGCTCGACTCGTTTGAGCAAATCTGTGCGCAATCGCCGCTTCCGGTGGTTGCCGACATTCACTTTGATTATCAGCTGGCCATAGAGTCGGCGCGGCGTGGTGCTGCGGCCTTGCGCATCAATCCCGGCAACATTGGGTCGTTTGACCGCGTGGATGCCGTCATCGATGCCGCGGGCCAGGCGGGCTGCGCCATTCGTATTGGCGTTAACGCGGGGTCTCTTGATCCCAAGGTTGGCGAGCGCACAGACCTGAGCCTTCCCGAAAAGATGGTGGCATCGAGCATCTCGTTTGTCGAGCATTTTGAGAGTCGCGGTTTCGAGAACATCGTACTTTCGGCCAAGGCTCATTCGGTTCCTGTGACCATCGAAACCTATCGTGCCCTCTCGCGCGAGCTTCCGCACATCCCCTTGCATCTGGGGGTCACCGAGGCGGGCACCTTGCGGCAGGGGACCGTCAAGAACTCTGTTGGCGTGGGCATTCTTCTTGCCGAGGGCATTGGCAACACCATGCGTCTATCGCTTACGGCCGACCCCGTAGAAGAGGTCGACGTTGCATGGGATCTGCTCTCTGCCTTGGGGCTTAGGCGCCTGCATCCCGAGCTGGTAAGCTGTCCTACCTGCGGTCGCACGCAGGTGGACCTCATAGCCATGGCCGACGAGGTGTCAAGGCGCCTCTCGCGCGTGAAGGCGCCTATCAGCGTTGCGGTCATGGGATGCGTGGTCAACGGCCCTGGCGAGGCGCGTGATGCCGACATTGGCATTGCGTGTGGCAAGGGGCAGGGCCTGCTCTTTGTGGATGGTGAGCCTCTGCGCAAGGTGCGCGAGGAAGAGATGGTAGACGAGCTCTTTGCCGAGATCGAGTCGCGTTTTGGCGTATAAGGTGCGCCCTTTACCAGCAAGAAACCACAGGCGCATGCCTGTGCAGAAAGGATAGCCATATGAAGAACTATATGAAGATGTCTCAGCTCTATGCGCCCACGCTCAAGGAGGACCCGTCCGAGGCAGAGCTTGCAAGCCACAGGCTGCTCCTTCGCGCCGGCATGATACGCAAGACGGCCGCAGGCCTCTACAGCTACCTGCCGCTTGCCTGGCGCTCGCTGCTTAAGATCGAGAACGTGATTCGCGAGGAAATGGACGCCATCGGTGCGCAAGAGATCCTGGTACCCATGGTTGTTCCGGGTGAGATTTGGCAGGAGTCGGGCCGCTGGGACGTGTATGGGCCTGAGCTGCTGCGCCTCAAAGACCGCCACGGCCGCGACTTTGTGGTGGGCCCCACGCACGAGGAGACCTTTGTCGATCTGGTGCGCAACGAGCTGCGCTCGTACAAGCAGCTGCCCGTGACCCTCTATCAGATTCAGGACAAGTTCCGTGACGAGATGCGTCCTCGCTTTGGCCTCATGCGCGGCCGCGAGTTTATCATGAAGGACGCCTACTCCTTTGACGCCACGGTAGAGGGCATGCAGAAGAGCTATGACGAGCAGAAGGCTGCCTATGCGCGCATCTGCGAGCGCTGTGGCCTGCGTGCGCTGCCGGTTGTGGCCGACTCTGGCCAGATTGGCGGCGACACCTCGGTTGAGTACATGGCCCTTGCCGACGCCGGCGAGGCCGAGCTGGTGTGGTGCGACTGTGACTACGCTGCCGACGTCGAGGCGGCTTGTGTGGGCATCGAGGTTGAGGAAGGCCCCGGCACCACATGTGAGCGCATCGAGACGCCGTGCGAGGGGAGCATCGCCTCGCTCGCGCAGTTCATGGGCATCTCCGAGAAGGCCTGTCGCAAGAGCTTTGCGATTATTGCCGAGGATGGCACGCCGGTGCTGTGCCTCTTGCCGGGCGACCACGAGCTCAACGAGGTCAAGGCCGAGCATGCCTTTGGCCATTACGACGTGATGGACGAGGAGCAGATGGCCAAGTACGGCCTTGTCAAGGGCTATATGGGCCCCATTGGCGCGGACGAGCGCGTACGCGTTGTGGCAGACACGTCACTGCGCGACTCCAAGAGCTGGCTGGTGGGCGCAAACGAGGCTGGCTACCATATCAAGGGCGCCTGCCCGGGTCGTGACTTTACGGTTAACGAGTGGATTGATCTTGCCTCGGCCAAGGAGGGCGACGCCTGCCCGCATTGCGGCAAGCCGCTGCACGGCGCACGCGGCATCGAGGTGAGCCAGGTGTTCCAGCTGGGAACCAAGTACTCGGACGCCATGGGCGCCACCTTTATGGACGAGGACGGCGTAGAGAAGCCGTTCCAGATGGGCTGCTATGGCATTGGTGTGAGCCGCACGCTTGCCGCCGTGGTCGAGCAGCATCATGACGAGCACGGAATCATCTTTCCCGTGTGCGTGGCGCCCTTTGAGGTCGAGGTTGTGCCGCTCGACATCAAGGGCGAGGTGTGGGAGGCCGCCGATCGCATAGCTAACGAGCTTGTCGACGCTGGCATCGAGGTGGTCGTGGACAACCGCAAGGAGCGCCCCGGCGTAAAGTTCAACGACGCCGACCTCATGGGATTCCCGTATCAGGTGGTGTGCGGCAAGCGCGGCATCAAGGATGGGACCGTCGAGGTTAAGGAGCGCGCAACCGGCCAGCGTGAGGACGTGGCAATTGCCGACGTGGTGCCTTACCTCGCAGAGAAGGTTATCGCGCAGCGCAAATAGCATGGTGCGCCTCCAGCACACTCCCAGACGGGATGCTTTCCAAGAAGCTCTGACGGGTGTTTGCTGGAGGCTTTCTCCACATACATGGAAGGTTGAGGACAATGCGTCTCTTTTGTAAGAAGGGATGCGGGTTGGGCTATGATGTGTGCACGTAGTTTTACGGCGATGATGAAGGGAAATGCTTCATGCCAGATAGCCTAAACAATGGCAATGGCCAGACTAACGAGCAGTCTGTTGCCAATGAGCGTTTTCAGGACGAGTTTGAGGCTCTCAGCTCGTTTGATGACGAGGCCATTGATGATGTCGTATATACCGGCTGGGACAACGTTTATGATGAGCAGCCGGTCGAGACAGTGACATTTGATGACGAAGGCACGGTGTACGGCCTTGGTGTAGATAAGTCCGACGATGAGACCAACGATTCAGAACGTAGATACTCCTCGCCAATACCCAAGCCCGTGATAATCGGCGCTCTTGCGTTGGCACTTATTGGCGGCACGGGCTTTGCCATGTGGCGTCTGCAGGATCGCATGGCCTCGAATCGCAAGGTTGAGGTTGTTAAGCCGGTCGCAGAGAAGCCCAAAGAAAAAGAAGAAGAGAAGAAAGAAGAAAAGACCTACTCGGCTGCAGATATCCGCTCGATGATCTCTAAGAGCATCTCGTATGCCGGCCAGGGTCTTACTGTCGAGGCAAGCAGGATAAACGTCGAGGTGCATGACGGTCACGTGCTGGTTACCCATCAGCTTACTGAAAACGACCAGCCTCAGGCCGATCACCTCGTGCGTCGTGCAGGCCTGAGGGCCAATGTTCTGGCCTGCATGCTCATGGACAAGCTTGTGGCAAACGAAGGCGCTGACGGTAAGACGTTTGTGGACCTTACCTGGGTGGTGCGCGACCCGCAGGGCAACGCATATCTTGCCGTGGTCGAGGGCCCAGGCGATATCAGGACTTCCGACAGTCCCTACGGCGTGTTTGCAGGCTCAAGAGGATATGTGCTTTCGCCTTCCATCCTGCATGACCTGGGGGATGACTCGGGCCTTTCCGAGAGCGCAGGAGAGACTCCGTGCGACCTTGCCGGCAACCCCATAGAGGCCAATGCCGAGATAAAGGACGAGGAGCCTGCGGAGGAGAACGCAACCACGCAGACGACCGCAAATACCAACGCCAACAGCTCCTCATCTTCAGGCCGTGGGCAGTCAACCTACTATGACGGTGGCGACGACTATTACTATGACGACTCCGACAACGGTGGATACTCCGGCGGCGGCGGGGGAGGCTCGTCCGATTCTGGCGGAAGCTCCAGCTCGGGCGGTGGCTCTAGCTCTGGCGGCGGAGAGTCCGGCGGCGGATCCAGTGGCGGTGGCTCTAGCTCTGGCGGCGGAGAGTCCGGCGGCGGATCCAGTGGCGGCGGCGAGTCCGGCGGCGGCTCTGGTGGCGGAGAGTCCGGCGGCGGTGGTGAGTCCGGCGGTGGCGGAGACTCCGGCGGCGCATCCATGGAGCCCCAGTTCATGTAAGCGAATGGCGCACCCTTCCTGCTCGTACGGGAAGGGTGCGTTGCTATGACCGGCAGTCGGCTGTACGCCACACAAGCACAAAACAGCGTCATTCCGGGGTACTGGCCAAATCCAGACACGGTATCGTCTTGTGGGACACATTCGTCCCATAAAATAAGGGATGGTGGGGACTGGAAGGCTTCTACCTGCGTATCTGGGCATTGCTATGACTGGGCCACAGGCAACAAAAAAGGTCGGAAGCTGTGCCTCCGACCTCGTTTTTCTCTGGTGGGCGATGCTGGATTCGAACCAGCGACCCCATCCGTGTGAAGGATGTGCTCTACCCCTGAGCCAATCGCCCGTGCAGAAGTAGGATAGCAGAACTCTCGCTTATTGTGTGCGAGAATTTGCGATTTTCTACTTCCTCAGCTGTTCCTTGACAATACGGCTGGCGATAACAAAGGCCGCAACGGCAATAACGCAAACAAGCACAGCAAGGCAAATCTGCGGCATCTGCACCTGACGAGCGCCTAGGTATACGAAGAAGCCCACCACCGCGGCTGCCAGCACAGTCAGCGCGAGTGCCTTGATCTTGATCTTGGAGGTGTTAGAGGGCACGTTGGCAAGTATCGCGGTGCGTACTCCGTAAATCATTGCCACAAGGCCTTCACCTGCGGTAACCCAAGCATCTACGTCAACCATAGTGCCCAAGGCCAGGACCAAGCCAAATACCAACGAGCCCAAGCCCACAAAGAGAGCGGCCAAGCTCGAGAGCTTAAGAAGTTTGCCTTCTGCGGTCATCTGATCTCCCATCTACAATGTCTGCCCAGACATAGTACCACCCATATCACTGGCAAGTCTTCCCAGATAATGTGATGTGCGACATTCAATTTCTAAAAAATCCAAATTCTCGCTTGACCTCACACGCCACTCTGGTAATATACCTCTTGCACCAACCCACGGGGAATTAGCTCAGCTGGGAGAGCGCATGACTGGCAGTCATGAGGTCAGGGGTTCGATCCCCCTATTCTCCACCATGATTACGAGGGCGGCGGCTAAAGGCCGTCGCCTTAATTGTAACGGGCCTATGGCGCAACGGTTAGCGCAGGGGACTCATAATCCCTGGGTTGGGAGTTCGAATCTCTCTGGGCCCACCAAATGTTCAGCAGGTCAGAGTCTGTCTCTGACCTGTTTTTTTGCGCCGAGGAACCCCTAGATTCTAGGAATAGGGTTTTGGGATAGCACCCTCTCCATCAGCCAGCAATCCTCCTCTTTCCCCTCGTGGAGCTCGTGCGCAGGGAGTGACTTGACAATGCTGAACCCCGCTTTCTGATACGCACGAATCGCCCTGCCATTGCTCTTGCGAGGGTCGAGCAGGATGCGGTCCGCCCCCTTGCTCGTCTTCAGATACGCGGCCATCATCTGCAGAAACGCCGTGCCGATCCCATGGTTCCAGTAGTCGGGTTCGCCGATGAACAGGTCCATGGCATATACGACGTTGCCGTTGTCGGGATAGTCGTACTCGTCGAAGAGCTCCCCGCTCAGCTGGTAGACCTGTCCATATCCTATGAGCTGGCCCCTGTACTCGATAATCATCCTGAAGCCGCTGGGAATCTCTTCCAGATAGTGGGCGGCCAGCGTCTCCATGGTGAACCTGACGTCTCGCCCCTCGTAGAACTCCAGCACCCTGTCGTCCGTCAGCCACTTCAGCATGAGGGGAAGATCGTCCTCCGTGAAGTCCCTGATCAGAATCGAGTCGCCCTCTATCCTCATGTCCTCACCCCCGTACGCTACGACCCTTTCGCCCCACGCGCGGCGAGAGATGGTCTATCTGATGAGCTCTCCTTGGAAGTACTGCTCCTGGAAGCAAATCGCCCTAAGTATCTCGTCGTCCGAATAGTCCTTGTCATCCAGAGAGACAATCCACTTGTCCTCGGCGTCGTCGAAGCGATGGTAGACGGCTATCACCGTGCCCTCGAAGCTTGTGAGGGGCTCGTCCGCCCCCAGAACGTAGGCGTCCTGCTCCTCGCCGTCACCGGCGACTGTGCCTTCGACGTACCCGTAGTTGACGGGGTAGACCGTGTTGGGGTAGGCGGGATGTACGCTGCCCAGGGGGCGGTCTATCGTCCCGTGGACCAACGATCCGATGATGTCGTCTCCCATGACGTTGTCCCTATGGTCGCAAGTGGAAAGCCTCACCCATTGTATGGCACTCATGCATTGTGACAGGGGCTGAGGATGGGCTAGGGCACGACCTCAGGGATGTCGGTCGAGAGAATACCGTAGATGTAGTAGTCGCACCACGTGTTGACCATTTTGCCTTGATGCACCATGCCCTCGCGCCTGTACCCGCATTTCTTCAACATCCGCCACGAGGCGACGTTGCGAACGTCGACTTCCGCACAGAGCCGCCTAAGATCCCATGGGAATCGTTTGGGCTTAAAAAGCGAGGTGGGCGGCTTTCGCCGCCCCCTAGTGACCCCTACTAACGCATTGAGCGGTTTTAGGTTCGATTAGAGTATACCTACCTCAACCACAAATACCGCTCGCAATTCAGTGGAGGGCATTGGCGCCTTGGCACGTGACTGTTGGAGGAGTCGGACTACGACAGCCTGTACGAGTTCCTTGTGCAGCTGGGGGACGACGAGTTCGAAGGGTGCCCGGGAATCACGTACGATAACGGCAGGAAACATCTGTCGCAGCGCGTGGGTTCGAAGGAGTTTTTGCCATCGAGAAGCGAGCCGCGGGATAGATGATTACCCAAGGCCCTTAAGGAGTGTGATCAATCATGCAGACGAAGACCATAGGCAGGTTACATGACGCAGTTTGGGGCGCCGCCGTTGGCGACGCGCTGGGAGTTCCCTACGAGTTCAAGGAGCGCGGCAGCTTCGAGTGTACGGGTATGGTTGGCTACGGCACGCACCATCAGCCCGCGGGTACCTGGAGCGACGACACGGCGCTCATGCTTGCCACCTGCGACAGCATCAAGCAATGTGGGCGTATCGACACCACCGACATGCTCGAGCGCTTCCGCAGCTGGTACAACCAGGGGGACTACACGCCGGACGGCAAGGTCTTTGACGTGGGCAACGCCACGGCCGAGGCGCTCTATACGGGCGAGGGCCTTACGGGGGAGTGGTCCAACGGCAACGGCTCGCTCATGCGCATAGCCCCTCTGGCC